>CAZXHQ010000006.1:6732-22104 GCA_964640145.1 uncultured Rhodothermales bacterium
GCCTACGTGGGCAGCTGCACGGGCGGCAAGCTGGAGGATTTCGTCGCGGCCGCCAGGATCCTGAAGGGCCAGGAGGTCCGGGTCGACACCTACATCGTTCCGGCGACGACCCACATCGGCAACGAACTGCATACGACCCGGGTCGATGGGGAGACGCTCTACGAGATCTTCGAGCGCTCCGGGTGCAAGCTCGGACAGGCCTCCTGCGCCGCATGCCTCGGCGGACCGTCCGATACGTTCGGGCGTACGCACGGCACGGAGGTCGTGATTTCGACGACCAACCGGAATTTCCCCGGCAGAATGGGCAGCAAGGACGCCTCGGTGTACCTGGCCTCCCCCTTCACGGTGGCGGCCTCGGCCGTGGCAGGCGTGATAACCGACCCGAGGGAGGTGTTGGTTTAAGGGTTGAAGGTTGAAGGTTGAAGGTTGAAAGTTTCTGCTGCGGGCACGTCCTGCAAACCAAAAACCTTCAACGTATAACCTTCAACCTTCAACCTTCAACCTTCAACCTTCAACCTTCAACCCATTATCCATCTTCTTGAATCCGAAACATGGAAAAAATCATTAAAGGAAAGGCTTACGTGCTGGGCGATGCCATCGATACGGATCAGATCATCCCTGCCGAGCATCTCGTCTACAGCCTCTCCGATCCTGAAGAGAAAAAATTCTACGGGCGCTATGCGCTGAGCGGAGTGCCGGCCGACCAGCAGGGCCTGCCCTTCGGCAACACGCCGTTTACGGCGCCCGATCGGTTCGAAAGCGACTACACCATCGTCGTGGGCGGGTCTAACTTCGGGTGCGGATCGTCGCGTGAGCATGCGCCGTTTGCGCTCGAGGAGGCGGGCGTGGAGGCCGTCGTCGCCGAGAGCTACGCCCGCATCTTTTATCGCAACGCCGTCGACGGCGGCTTTGTGGTGCCGTTCGAATCGATCGAGCGGCTCGTCGAGCGGGTACGCACAGGCGACGAGCTCGAGATCGACACGTCGCTCGGCAAACTGACCAATCACACCACGGGCGAGGAATACCTCCTGAAACCGCTCGGCGACGTCGCCGAGATCCTGAAGGCGGGCAACGTCTTCGAATACGCGCGGCAGGCCGGGCTTATGTCGAGGTAGCCCCTGCCGGAAGGGACGGCGGACGAGGGTCCGCGGTTCGGCACCCTCCTTTTAAACGTTTTACTTCAAGCCATGGCGGAAGCCTTCACATCAGAACATGCCGACCGACGTAGAGCCATAGAGCTCTTCGACACGACGCTGCGCGACGGCACGCAGGGTGAGCACGTAACGCTGACCGCCCACGACAAGCTGCAGATCGCCCAGCGTCTGGACCGGTTCGGCATCCACATTATCGAGGGGGGGTGGCCCGGCTCCAACCCGAAGGATCAGGAGTTCTTCGAGATGGCGCGGGACGAGGCGTGGAATACGGCCAAGATCTGCGCGTTCGGCTCCACGCGCCGGGTGCAGTTCGCGCCGGAAGACGATCCCAATCTCCAGGCCATGCTGGCCGCCGATACGTCCGTCGTCTCCCTCTTCGGCAAGAGCTGGACGCTGCACGTGGAAGTGGCGCTCGGCGTGACCAGGGAGGAGAACCTCGATCTGATTCATTCGTCGATCCGGTATCTGAAGTCGCACGGTCGACGCGTCGTCTACGATGCCGAGCATTTCTTCGACGGCTACCATGCCGATCGCGGGTACGCGCTCGAGACATTGCGCGCGGCGGCGGAGGCCGGGGCGGACGTGCTCGTGCTCTGCGACACGAACGGCGGTACGCTGCCGAACCAGATGGGCGCCGTCGTGAGCGACGTCGGCGGCGACTTCGACGTGCCGCTGGGCATCCACGCTCACAACGACGGCGGCTGTGCCGTGGCGAACACGCTGGTGGCGGTGGAAGCGGGGGCCCGGCACGTCCAGGGCACCTTCAACGGGATCGGGGAGCGCTGCGGCAACGCCGACCTGACGGCCGTCGTGCCCGGCCTCCAGCTCAAGCTGGGCTACGACTGCGTCGCGCCCGAGAAGCTCAGAGAGCTGACCGATCTTGCGCATTACGTCAACGAGATCGCCAACCTCGATCCGATAGACCGTTCGGCGTACGTCGGCCGCAGCGCGTTTGCGCACAAGGGCGGCATCCACGTCTCTGCGGTCATGAAGGACCCGCGGGCCTACGAGCACCTCTCCCCGGACGAGGTCGGCAACAAGCGCCGCGTGCTGGTCTCGGATCTGTCCGGCCGAAGCAACGTTCGCTACAAGGCGGAGGAGCTCGGGCTGGAGCTCGGCGAAGCGGGCGAGGCGGCGCGCGCGGTACAGCGCATCAAGGAGCTCGAACATCTGGGCTACGAATTCGAAGGCGCCGAAGCGTCGTTCGAGCTGCTGCTGCGGCAGATTCAGGGCGAGGCGACCGGCTTCTTTACGCTGGAACGGCTTCGCGTACGCAGCGAGTTGAACGATCAGGGCACCGACTGCACGGAGGCGACCATCGCCGTTCGGGTCGACGGGCACCGCGAGCTGCTCGCTGCAGAGGGCGTGGGCCCGGTCGACGCCCTCTCCAACGCGCTCCGGAAAGTCCTCGTGGCCTTCTATCCGGGACTCGAGCACGTCCGGCTTACAGACTACAAGGTCCGCGTCGTGAGCCCGGAAGACGGCACGGCGGCCTACGTGCGCGTGCTCGTCGAGCATACCGACGGGGAGGAGACCTGGAGCACGGTCGGCGTGTCGGCCAACATCCTGGAGGCGAGCTGGCAGGCGATCGCCGACGGCGTTCGGTATGAGCTGATGCGAACCGGTGCGGTGCCTGCCGGCAAGACGGACGCCGCCGGCGACGGCGCGGCGTCGAAAGAGAACGCGGTGACGGCCCCGGCCTGACGATCCGCCAGCAGTTACGAGCCGGTCGTAGTCCCCGCCGTGACCGGCGTTCTTTCAAATAGATCACTAATCCCGAGGAGCATATGCAATACTCACGTACATGCGAAGGCTTGTACGACTCCTTCTACGAGCACGACGCCTGCGGAGTCGGCTTTATCTGCGACGTGCAGAACGAGCCGTCGCACGACATCGTGTCGAAGGGAATCGAGATGCTGATCAATCTGGAGCACCGCGGTGCGTGCGGCTGTGACGAGCGAACGGGAGACGGTACGGGCATCCTCATACAGCTTCCGCACGAGTTTTTCGGATCGATCCTGGAGGATCTGGGCGCCGGCCCCCAGGAGCCCGGCTCGTACGCCGCCGGGCTCGTTTTCCTCCCACAGGACCTCGACGACCGGAACGCCTGCAAGAAGAAGGTCGAAGAAGTCGTGCGCGCCGAGGGCCAGAAGCTGCTGGGCTGGCGTCGCGTGCCTACGAACGACACACGTGTCGGCGAGGCCGCTCGCGAGCAGGAACCCGACATCTGGCAGGTCTTCGTCGGGCGGGGCAAGGGTCTGGCGGATCAGGATGCGTTCGAACGCAAGCTGTACGTCATCCGCAAGGTGGTCGAACACGACGTGGCCGCGTCGGATCTGAAGCAGAAGGACGTCTTCTACATCTCGACCCTCTCCTCGCGCACCCTCGTCTATAAGGGCATGCTGACGGTGGAGCAGCTCGGCGAGTACTATCCCGATCTGAGCGACCCGCTCATGAAAAGTGCCCTCGCGATGGTGCACTCACGCTTCTCCACGAATACGCTGCCCCAGTGGCGGCTCGCGCAACCGTTTCGATTTCTCTCGCACAACGGCGAGATCAACACGCTGCGCGGCAACGTCAACTGGATGAATACCCGCCAGGCGCTCTTCGAGTCTAAGCTCTTCGGGGACGACATGAAGAAGCTCCTGCCCATTCTGACCGAGGGGGGAAGCGACTCGGCCATTCTCGACAATGCCGTGGAGCTGCTCTATCATACGGGTCGCTCGCTGCCCCACGCCATGATGATGCTCGTGCCGGAAGCGTGGGAATACGCGACGGAGATGAGCGAGGAGAAGCGGGCCTTTTACGAATATCACTCCTGCCTGATAGAGCCGTGGGACGGCCCCGCCACGCTGCCGTTCACGGACGGCCGCTACGTCGGCGCCGTGCTCGACCGAAACGGCCTTCGCCCCTCGCGCTACACGGTGACCAGGGACGGCTTCGTCATTCTCTCGTCGGAGACGGGCGTGCTCGAGGTCGATCCCGCGAACGTGGAGTCGAAAGGGCGCCTGCAGCCGGGCAAAATGTTTCTGGTGGATCTGGAAGAGCACCGGATCATCAGCGACGAAGAAATCAAGAACCGCCTGGCGACCCGGCGCCCCTACGTCGACTGGATCCGCGAGAACACGGTCCATATTCAGGACCTGCCGGACCACGGCAAGCCGGCCGGGTACGAGCGCGACGAGCTTCACGCACGGGAAAAGCTGTTCGGTTATACGCTGGAGGATGAGCGCATCCTCATGAAGCCGATGGGCATTCGCGGCAAGGAGGTGCTGGGCTCGATGGGCGACGACACGCCGCTGGCCGTGTTGTCGGACAAGCCCCGCCTGCTCTATGATTACTTCCGCCAGCTCTTCGCGCAGGTGACGAATCCTCCCCTCGACGCCATACGCGAGGAGCTGGTCACCTCCTTGTTCACCCAGCTTGGCTCCGAACGCGATCTGTTCCAGGAGACGCCCCAGCACTGCCGGAAGCTGATCCTGAAACAGCCGGTTCTCACCGACCGCGATCTGGCTCGCATCCCGAACTCCGGTATCGAGGAGCTTCAGACCCAGACCCTCGAGATGGTCTTCGATGCGAGCGGCGGGGGTGAGGCCCTTCGCCGGGCGCTCGATCGCCTCTGCACGGCGGCCGAAGAAGCCGTGAGAGGAGGGCGCTCTGTGCTGGTGCTCTCCGACCGCCCGGCCGACGCGCATCGGGCCGCCATCCCGGCGCTGCTGGCCACGGGCGCCGTCCACCATCACCTGATCCGGAAGGGCCTCCGTACGCGGGCGTCCATCGTCGTCGAAAGCGGCGAGCCTCGCGAGGTACACCATTTCTGCACGCTGATCGGCTACGGGGCCGATGCGGTCAATCCGTACCTGGCGCTGCAGCTGATCGTCCGGCTGCTGGAAGACGAGGACATCCCGGCCGACGAGGCCAAGGCCAAGTACATCAAGGCCATCGGCAAAGGCATTCTGAAGGTGATGTCGAAGATGGGCATCTCTACGGTACAGAGCTACCGCGGCGCCCAGATTTTCGAAGCCGTCGGGATCGCTTCCGACGTCATCGATGCGTATTTCGCAGGCACGTCCAGCCGCATCGGCGGCATCGGCCTCGACGTCATCGCCGAGGAAGCCCGCATGCGCCACCAGAAGGCCTTCCCGGAGATTGAGCCGGCGTTCGCCGCCGACCTCGAGCCGGGCGGGAAGTACCTCTGGCGCCGGAACGGCGAGCATCACCTGTTCAACCCCATGTCGATCGCCCGCCTGCAGCATTCCGTCCAGTCGGGCGACGCGACGACTTACGAGGATTTCGCCGAGCGCGTCAACAACCAGACGAAGAAGCTGGGAACGCTGCGCGGACTGCTCGAACTCGACGAGAGCACGGCCCGCTCGGTGCCCCTCGAGGAAGTGGAGCCCTGGACCGAGATCGTCAAGCGATTCAAGACGGGGGCCATGTCGTACGGCTCGATCTCCTCGGAGACGCACGAGACGCTCGCCGTGGCCATGAACCGCCTGGGGGGCAAGAGCAATACGGGAGAAGGCGGCGAAGACCCGAGCCGCTACGACCGGTCCAGCGAGAAACGGAGCCGGATCAAGCAGGTCGCTTCGGGCCGCTTCGGCGTCACGATCGACTACCTTACCAGCGCCGACGAGATACAGATCAAGATGGCCCAGGGCGCCAAGCCCGGGGAAGGCGGACAGCTTCCGGGAGAGAAGGTCTATCCCTGGATCGCCAGGACGCGCCACTCGACGCCGTACGTCGGGCTGATCTCGCCGCCGCCGCACCACGACATCTACTCGATCGAGGACCTGGCGCAGCTGATCCACGACCTCAAGAATTCGAATCCGCAGGCGCGCGTGACCGTCAAGCTCGTCGCGGAGGTCGGCGTCGGTACCATCGCCGCCGGCGTGGCCAAAGGCAAGGCCGACGTCATCCTGATCGCCGGCCATGACGGAGGAACCGGCGCCTCGCCGGCTACGTCGATCATGCACGCCGGCCTCCCCTGGGAGCTCGGGCTCTCCGAAACGCATCAGGTGTTGACGCGAAACGGGCTCCGCAGCCGGATCAAGCTCGAATGCGACGGGCAGCTGAAGACCGGGCGCGACGTCGCCGTGGCCTGCCTGCTGGGCGCCGACGAGTTCGGTTTCGCCACCGCGCCGCTCGTGGCGATGGGCTGCATCATGATGCGCAAGTGCCACCTGAACACGTGTCCGGTGGGCATCGCCACGCAGGATCCGGAGCTCCGCAAGAAGTTCGAAGGCAAGCCGGAGCAGGTAGTAAACTATTTCCACTTCGTCGCCGAAGAGCTTCGCAAGATCATGGCGCAGCTCGGATATCGTACGGTAGCGGAGATGATCGGACAGGTGCAGCGCCTCAAGGTGCGCACAGACGTGAAGCACTGGAAGGCCAAACACCTGGACCTCGCGCCCATCCTCGTCAAGCCCGAGGTGCCCGCACCGCTTCGCAAGTTCCACGCCACCGAGCAGGACCACGGCATCGAGCGCGCGCTGGACCATTTGCTCATCAAGCGGGCCGCCCCGGCTCTCGAGCGGGCGCAGCCCGTCGCGTTCGACGTCGGCATCAACAATACGAACCGCACGGTGGGCACGCTGCTCTCGGCCGAGGTGAGCAAGCGCTATCCGCTCAAAGGGCTGCCTGCCGACACCATCCGGCTGAATCTGACCGGATCGGGGGGGCAGAGCTTCTTCGCGTTCGGCGCGCGCGGCATCACGGTCCACCTTCGCGGCGACGCCAACGACTACTTCGGCAAGGGCCTCTCCGGGGCGCGGCTCATCATTCAGCCGCCGGAGACGGCGGCCTTCGAGCCCCACGAGAACATCATCATCGGCAATGTCGCGCTCTACGGAGCGACCAGCGGCGAGGTGTACGTGCGCGGCCAGGCCGGCGAGCGGTTCGGCGTTCGCAACAGCGGCGTCCGGGCCGTCGTAGAGGGCGTCGGAGATCACGGCTGCGAATACATGACGGGCGGGCGCGTGGTCGTCCTCGGACCGACCGGGCGGAATTTCGCCGCCGGGATGAGCGGGGGCGTCGCCTACGTGCTCGACGGCACGCTGGAGTTCAGGACGCTCCGGTGCAACGCGGAGATGGTCGACCTCGAACGGGTGACCGATCCGGCCGACGTGGCGGAGCTGCGGGAAATGATCGAGAATCACAATCGCTACACCGGGAGCACCACGGCCGCCTGGGTGCTCGAAAACTGGGAGGATGCCCTCGAGGAATTCGTCAAAGTGATGCCGATCGAGTATCGGAACGCGCTGCTGCGCCTCGAAGAGGAGGCAGGCGACGAAGCCCTCTCCGAGCAGGTGGCGGCTTAACGGTTAGCGGTTGAAGGTTGAAGGTTGAAGGTTGAAGGTTCTTTCGAACCGGGCATCTCGCTCAGGAATGAGAAACTTTCAACTTTCAACCTTCAACCTTCAACCTATATGGTTCAAAGTAAGATCTATCAGGTCAAGGTTTACATAGATGGGTAAGATTACCGGATTTATAGAGTACGACCGGGAGCTGGCGCCGCGGCGGCCGGTAGAGGAGCGCAAGCAGGACTTCCGCGACATCTACATGGAGCTTCCCGTCAAGAAGGTGAAGCAGCAGGCGGCGCGGTGCATGGACTGCGGCGTGCCCTTCTGCCAGTCGGGATGTCCGCTCGGCAACATCATCCCCGACTGGAATGACCTCGTCTACCGCGACCGCTGGGATGAGGCCTTCCTGCGCCTCCGTGCCACGAACAACTTTCCGGAATTCACCGGCCGCATCTGCCCCGCCCCTTGCGAGTCGGCCTGCGTTCTGGGCATCAACGAGCCGCCCGTAACCATCGAGCAGATCGAAAAGTACATCTCCGACCGCGCCTGGGACGAGGGCTGGTACGATCCGAAGCCGCCGAAGGACCGGACGGGCCAAGAGGTCGCCGTTGTCGGGTCCGGCCCGGCCGGCCTCGCCGCGGCCGATCAGCTCAACCAGGCGGGCCACTCCGTGACCGTGTTCGAGCGGGACGACCGCATCGGCGGCCTCCTTCGCTACGGGATTCCCGATTTCAAGCTGGAGAAGTGGATCGTCGACCGGCGCGTGGAGGTCATGCGCCAGGAAGGCGTCGAGTTCGTCATCGACGCGGAGGTAGGGAAAAACTACCCCGTCTCCCGTCTCGACTCCTTCGATGCCGTCGTGCTGACCGGCGGAGCGACGAAACCGCGCGACCTGCCGGTACCGGGGCGCGACCTCGACGGCATTCACTTCGCGTGGGACTATCTCTGGCAGCAGGGCAAGCGCAACGCCGGCGATTCGCTCGACCACGTCGAGCCCATCCTCGCCACGAACAAGGACGTGATCGTCATCGGCGGCGGGGATACGGGCAGCGACTGCATCGGCACCGCCAACCGGCAGGGCGCACGGTCCATCACGCAGTTCGAGCTGCTGCCCGTTCCGCCCAGGGATCGACCGCCGAACCAGCCCTGGCCTTTCATGCCGATGGTCCTCTCCACCACGTCCTCCCACGAGGAAGGGGTCGACCGGCGCTGGAGTATCATGACGAAAGAGTTTGTGGGCTCCAACGGACGGGTCGAGAAGCTGCGCACCGTCCACGTCTCCACGCTCGAGGACGAGTCGGGCCGTACGCGTTTCGAGGAGCAGGAAGGCTCCGAACGCCTCTGGACCGCGGACCTCGTCCTGCTCGCGATCGGATACGTCGGGCCGGAGCCCGACGGCGTCATCGCCGAGCTCGGCGTCGAGCTCAACGAGCGCGGCAACGTGAAGACGGACGAGAACTACATGACCTCACGGCCGGGCGTGTTTGCCGCCGGCGACATGCGGCGCGGGCAGTCGCTCGTCGTCTGGGCTATTGCGGAAGGCCGGGAGGCGGCGCGCGGGGTCGACGCTTTTCTTCGCGAGTCGGCGACGGTGCTCCCCTCGAAAGGATCGGGGGATCTTCCACGAGCGCGCTAACGTAAAGAGCGCCCGAGCGTCGAACCGTCACGGCCGCTCCACGTCGTCAGATCCCGGCCGCATCCCCTTTCTTCATGCCCGATACTTCATCACACTGTTCCGGCGCGGAGGTCTACATCTTCGGGCCGGCGTCCCTGTCCAATCTGGGCCCGGGCTTCGACGCGCTCGGGCTCTGCATCGCCGGTGTGGGCGACGTGGTGAAGGCGCGCCGGGTGGAGGAGCCCGGCATCCATCTCGAGCACGACCCGGGCATCATCTCGTGGGTCCTTCCCAAAGATCCGAGGAAGAACACGGCCGTCATTGCCGCCGAGGGCGTGCTCGACGTGCTCGACGTGGACGGCGGCGTCGCCTTCAGCCTGAAAAAGGGCATCCCCCTGGGTTCGGGCATCGGCGGTTCGGCCGCCAGCGCGGTGGCCGGCGCGTGGGCCGTGAACGTTCTATTTGGATGTCCTCTGGAGAAGGAGGCGCTCATCGAGGCCGTGCTGGAGGCGGAGGATATTGCCTCCGGTGGACGGCACGGTGACAATGCGCTGCCGGCTCTGCTCGGCGGATTGATCCTCGTCTCCTCGAGCAACCCGTCGCGCTACCGGCGCATCGAGCTGCCGCGTACGCTCTACATCGCCCTTATTTTACCGGACGTCGAGGTGCTCACCAGGCAGGCGCGCGAGATGCTTCCGGACGTCGTCTCGCTGCGCGATGCCGTCCACAACGCATCCGAGCTGGCCTTCATGGTAGACGCGTATCGGTGCGGCGACTGGGAGACGGTCGGCAGATGCATGATGCAGGACAGGCTCGTCGAGCCAGTGCGCGCCGGTCTGGTGCCCTGCTACGAGGCCGCCCGCGATGCGGCGCTGGGGGCGGGAGCCTTCGGCTGCGCCCTGACCGGCTCGGGACCGGCCATGTTCGCACTGGCAGCGTCCGAAGAAGACGCGGCCGCCATTCGGGATGCCATGCTTGAAGCCAGCCGCGCGGAAGGTGTCGATGCGCGCGGCATCATCACGCGGGCAAACGACGACGGCGTCGCCGAAATGGCCGAACGCAGCGCCCAAGCGGTCGAGATATAGACCACCCTCCGCATGTCCATCTCCTATCGCAGCACGCGCGGTGCCGGCGGCGCGACCTTCGAGGAAGCCCTTCTGAAGGGACTGGCCCCCGACGGAGGGCTCTACCTGCCGCGTGAGCTGCCCCGGCTGGACCTCGAACGCGCCTTCGCCTCGCCGAACTTTTCCGAGCTGGGAGGGAACGTGCTCGAAGCCTGGATCGGCGGCGAGGTCGGCGCGGATGCGCTCGGCCTCGTAGTGCGCGAGGCCCTGAATTTCCCCGTTCCGCTCGTGCCGCTGGAGGGCGGGGGATGGGACGGAATCTACGTGCTGGAGCTCTTTCATGGGCCCACCCTGTCTTTCAAGGACTTCGGTGCCCGAACGATGGCCCGCTGGATGGGACACTTCCTCCGCGCCCGAGACGAGGAGGTGACCATCCTCGTTGCGACCTCCGGCGACACGGGCAGCGCCGTAGCTGACGGCTTCGCCGGGCAGAAGCGCATCGACGTCGTGGCGCTCTACCCGAAGGGCAAGGTGAGTCCCGTGCAGGAGCGCCAGCTCATCGCGGCGCGTCCGGGCGTCCGGGCACTGGCCGTCGAGGGCGACTTCGACGACTGTCAGCGCATGGTCAAGGAAGCCTTCATGGATCCGACGCTGGCGGAGGCCGGCCTCTCCTCGGCCAACTCGATCAATATCGGCCGACTGCTGCCGCAGATGCTCTACTACGTCTGGGCCGTGCGGGAGCTGGAGCACGCGCCTCCGACGTTCTGCGTCCCCAGCGGCAATCTCGGAAATTTAACGGCCGGCGTGATGGCCCACCTCTCCGGTCTGCCCGTCTCGGGGTTCGTGGCGGCCCACAACGCGAACGATTTCTTCCCGCGCGTCCTCGCCGGCGAAGACGCGGAGGTCGGGGCGACCGTGCGGACGCTTTCCAACGCCATGGACGTCGGGGTGCCGAGCAACTTCGAGCGGCTCGAGGCGCTGCTCGATCGCGGACGCATGCGCGCACTCATCCGCGGCGAGAGCGTGACGGACGCCGAGACGATCGCCTCCATGAAGCGCGTCTACGAAGAGGCCGGCTATCTGGCCGATCCGCATACCGCCGTCGGGCTGGAAGCCGTGCGCCGCCGCCGGACGCTTCAGAAGCCGGTCGTGGTCCTCTCGACGGCCCACCCGGCCAAGTTTCCCGAGATCGTCGCGGAGGCGCTGGATTTCGAGCCCGAGGCGCCGGAGCGCCTGGCGGCGCTCTGGGAGCGCCCGGTCCGCGTCGAGACCCTATCGCCGACCCTCGAGGCACTGCGGGGCGTTCTGGGAGCGTAGCTCGTCCGGCCGCGAGGGCGACGGCGCACTTGCCCTTGTGCCTCGCGGCGCGCGATCATGTAGGTCCACGGAGCCGATAGACCGAGCACGCCCATGGAGCAGCTGATCACATCGCGCACGGACGGCCAGACCGTCACGATCACCCTGAACCGGCCCCGCAAGCGGAACGCGCTCAACGCCGATCTTATCGTCGAGCTCCGGCTGGCCCTGGAGGAGGCCGCCGTCGACGAGGCGGTGCGCTGCGTGGTGCTGACGGGCGCGGGCGACGTCTTCTCGGCGGGCGCCGATCTTGCGGCGCTGCAGTCCCTTCAGGACGCGACGCCGACGGAGAACGAGGCGGATTCGCGGCGGCTCGCCGAGCTGTTCCGCGCCATCTACCTGCACCCGAAGCCCGTTATTGCACGAATAAACGGCCATGCGATCGCCGGCGGTTGCGGACTGGCGTCCGTCTGCGACGTCTCGGTAGCGGTCGAGGGCGCCAGGCTCGGCTTCACGGAAGTGCGCATCGGGCTCGTCCCGGCCATCGTCAGCGTCTTCCTGCGACGCAGGCTGGGCGAGGCGGCCGCGCGGGAGCTGCTGCTGCGCGGACATCTGATTTCGGCGGCAGAGGCCGTTCGGATCGGGCTCCTCACGAAGGCCGTCCCGCCCGAGGCGCTCGACCGCGAGGTGGCGGAGATCGCGCGCGAGATCATCGAGGAGACGAGCGCATCCGCCGTCGCCTTGACGAAGCGGATGCTGGCGTCTCTTTCGGGGGTGGGTCTCGACGAGGCCCTCGCGCATGCCGTGCAGGTCAACGCATTCGCTCGCGGTACGGCCGACGGCCAGGCCGGCATCGCGGCCTTCTTGGAGAAGAAAGATCCGCCGTGGAAGGCGTCGTGAGCGGCCGCCGTCCCGGACGTGCGGCAGCGCGCCGTGCGCGCGTCGGACCTTTCCCCGCGGTTTTCCCGGCTCCTGAAGACGGCCCGTGCGCGCGGCGGGCGTTCTGGTGGGCGGAACCGCTGACGGGCTAGTTGGGACGGCGGCCCGTCCGTGCGGCGGACGTTCGGCGGCTATGGTGTCTCCACGAGTGCGACCCAGTGGCCGCCTCCCGGAGCGGTGAGAGGGATCGAGCCCCCCGCCTCGATCGGCTGCGCCGGCTGCCATCGCCGCGCCTCCACATCCAGCCATCGGACCCCGTACGAACCCGGCTCGACGCGTAGCTCGACGGCGCCCCCATCGGGGAAGTAGACGGCATATCCCTCGCCCTCCACGAAGGACAGGTACGCTTCGTCGGGCGTCCGCCCCATAAGGCGCTCGCTGCGCGCGTCCGGCACAGCGCGAAACAGGTCGAACGCCTCTACCAGCATGCGCGCGCTCGTGAGGTGCGCCTTCGCCGGCGCGCTCAGCCCGATACCCGATTCCGGCCGGTGAAAGCGTGCCGAGGCCGCCCCGCCGATGATGCTTCGCCAGAAGCGCTCGACGCCGTCGCGGCTCGTTCCGAACCGCCCTCCGTCGGCGCCGTAGATCTTCACGTTGTTGAGGGGGCGCGGAGCCGAAGACGTGTAACGGCGGACCCACTGCAGATTGTCCCAGTGCTCCTGATCCGAATTGTGGTTGTTCTGGGAAACGTCCGCGAAGGCGTAGAGCTCCGGGTGGTCGAGCGTGCGCCGGTGCTGCTCGTCGCGAAGATCCCACGCATCCCACATCTCGGTCGCGTAGACCGGCACGCCGGCCCGCTCGGCCGCATCCTGCACGTACCGTGCCCAGTATGCCCCCCACTCGGGCGTCGCGCTCGTCTCGTTGTCCATCGTATAGAGGACGTTCGGGTAGGCAAGCGACCTCTCGAGCAGCCGGTCGATGTGCGCCTGCTGGTACCTCAGAATGAGCCGGTTGTCGTCCTCCGCCGGAATGGACCGGAAGAACGGATTCTCGTTCTCGTTCGGATGGGCCGCGTACGCGTTCTCGAGGCCGCTCTCCGCGACCGTATAGTTGACGTTATTGGCCGGGCGGAACGGGTTCGACAGCCACGGCGCCCGGGCGTAGTCGAAGCGGTCCCACAGCTCGATCTGGACGATCACGCCGCGCTCCTCGGCCAGCTCGAGCAGGTGCGCGAACCGGTCGTAATAGGCCTCCGACGCCCGCTCGAGGTCGTAGAGGCCCTCCGTCGTCCGTGCAAACGGCCATACGTTGCCGGAGTCGCGCGAGCTCATCGTGTTGCGGACGTAGTTGCCGCCGGCGGCCACGAGCTCGTCGAGGTGGCCCTCCAGGTCTTCGATCTGGAAGAGGTTGTCCTCCTTCGAGCCGCCCAGCAGCATGACGGGGCCGCCGTCCATCTGCCAGTACCGCGGATTGTCGGCGTAGGGCTGAATGCGCGTGGATGCATCCGCCGGCGGGCCCGCGGCGCAGGCGCCGAGGAGCAGAGAGCCGACCAGGAGCAGAAACCCGGCCAGGAATGCCGCGCAATGGCGGTAGGCGGCCGGAACGCCCAGGAACGCCGCGCAATGGCGGCAGGCGGCCGGAACCCGCGGGTCGGGAGGACGGCAGGCGCCCGGCATCGGAGGGCCCGAAGGACGAGGGTCGATGTCAACCATGCTGCCGCATGGACCGTTCAAGGGCGGCCTCCGCTGCACGGAGCCGCGCGGGTCGAAGTCTACCATGCTGCGGTGTGGACGATTGTTGAATGAAGTCGCGGTCGAAGCGGGTAGCGACGAAATTGTGAAGCTGCCTGCGGCGCGCGCGCGCCGCTGATCATTCGCACTCGTTCAGGGTACACAATAGGGGTACCGATGGCGCATGCACAAGAGAAGACGAATCACGATGGGACACAATGTCACGCAGAAACTGGTCTCCGCCCACCTCGAAAGCGGTGAGATGACGCCGGGAAGCGAGATCGCGCTGAAGATCGATCAGACGCTTACCCAGGACGCCACCGGCACGATGGTCATGCTCGAGTTCGAGGCCATGGGGCTTCCCCGCGTCAAGACGGAGGTGTCGGCCCAGTACGTCGATCACAATCTGCTGCAGACCGATTACAAGAATCCGGACGACCACCTCTTTCTGCGCAGCGCGTGCAAGAAGTTCGGCGTGTGGTACAGCCGGCCGGGCAACGGCGTGAGCCACCCCGTTCACCAGGAGCGGTTCGGCAAGCCGGGAAAGACCCTCCTGGGCTCCGACAGCCATACGCCGGCCGCGGGCGCCATCGGGATGCTGGCGATGGGCGCGGGCGGCCTCGAAGTGGCCCTCGCCATGGCGGGCCGTCCGTACCATATCGACATGCCGGAAGTCTGGGGGGTGCAGCTCACCGGTGAGCTGCCCGACTGGGTGAGTGCGAAGGATGTGATCCTGGAGATGCTGCGGCGCCATGGCGTCGACGGGGGGATCGGCACCGTCATCGAGTATTACGGGCCGGGTCTCGGCGCGCTTTCTGCGATGGACCGCCACGTCATCGCGAACATGGGCACGGAGCTCGGCGCCACGTCGACGGTGTTCCCCTCCGATGATGAGGTGAGGCGATTTCTGAGATCGCAGGGCCGCGAAGCGGACTGGACCGAGCTGCTGGCGGATGAGGACGCCGAATACGACCGGCACGAACAGATCGACCTGTCCGAGCTGGTGCCCCTCATCGCAAAGCCCAGCAGTCCGGGCAACGTCGTGCCGGTGCGCGAGGTCGAGGGCCGGGAGATCTATCAGAGCTACGTCGGCTCGTCGGCCAATCCCGGTTTTCGCGACTTCGCCGTGGCCGCGGAGATCGTCGACGGCAAGCAGGTACACGACGGGGTCTCGTTCGACGTGAACCCGACCTCCCGCCAGATCCTCGAGAACCTGATGAACGCAGGCCACCTCCAGATGCTGACGCGCTCGGGGGCCCGCATCCACCAGGCCGGCTGCAACGGCTGCATAGGGATGGGCCAGGCCCCGGCCACGGGGCGGATCAGCCTGCG
>CAZXHQ010000007.1:0-22029 GCA_964640145.1 uncultured Rhodothermales bacterium
GGTATCCGGACTCAGTCCCGAGGGCGACTTGTACGCGATCATGACGGCGCCGAGCTGGCCGGCCTGGCGTATGGTCACAAGGCGCTCGCCGCGCTGCTCCGGCTCCCGCGTATGGACGTCCGGCACGGCGCCGTTCGACCGCCGGATCCCTCCGAAATGCTGTTTCAGCAGATCGAGCACGTCCCTCTTTTCGAAATCTCCGATGACGCTGACGGTCGCGTTGTCCGGCCAGTAAAAGGTGTCGTAGAAGTGCCGCAGACCTTCCGGCGTTACGTGTTCCACGTCGCTGCGCCAGCCGATGGTCGGGTGGTGGTAGGGATGAGCTACAAAGGCGGAGCTCCAGAGGGCATGATAGAGGTTTCTCGACGGATCGTTTTCTCCGCGGTCGAGCTCGTTCAAGATCACGGTGCGCTCGCTTTCGACATCGCGATCCTCGATGAGCGCGCCCCGCATGCGGTCGGCCTCCACCTCGATGGCCAGCGGCAGATGCTCCTTAGGCAGCAGCTCGTAGTAATTCGTTCGGTCCAGCCACGTCGTCGCGTTCACCTGGGCGCCGACCCGCTGGAGGACGTTGAAGACCGACGAGCCGGTTCGCTTGTTGAACCGTTCGGTCCCCTTGAACATGAGGTGCTCCAGGAAATGCGTGGCACCGGTCAGCCCCAGCGACTCGTTTCGGCTTCCGACTCGATAGGTCACCATGAAGGTAACCACGGGCGCCGCCGCCTCCTGCAGGAGGAGTACCTGCATCCCGTTCGCGTCGAGCCGGTAGGCTTCAATGCCCCCCGATTCTTCCTCGTATGTATATCCGTCTGGTACGTCCATCGACCTGCTATGGGATGTGTCCGTGTTCTGCCGAGAGGCCGCGCGTCAGTGCGCATCGAGCCAGTTATCGCCGAAGTTCATTTCAACCTCGACCGGAACGTCGAGCGGTAAGGCCTCGACCATCTCTGTTCGCACGATACCGCGTACGCGGTCGATCTCCTCCTCCGGCACTTCGAAGACGAGCTCGTCGTGGACCTGAAGCAGCATGCGCGCTCGGAACCGTTCCTGACGCAGCCGTTTGTCGATCCGCACCATGGCGATCTTGATCATGTCTGCCTGCGAACCTTGAATCGGCATGTTTACGGCGACTCGCTCGGCGAAGGACCGCTGGGTGCGGTTCCTCGAATTGATGTTCGGAACGAATCGGCGTCGGCCGAGCATCGTTTCTACGTAGCCGTTTTCGTGCGCCCGCTCGATGACCCGGTTGATGTGCGCGGTCACGCTAGAATAGGACTTCATGTACGTGTCGATGAGCTCCTGCGCTTCGCTCATCGTGCAGCGAAGGCGCTGGGCGAGGCCCCAGGGGGAGATGCCGTATGGAATGCCGTAATTGACCTCCTTGGCCTTTCGACGCTGGTCTCGCGTCACCTCCTCGGGGGCGATGCCGAAAATCCGCGCGGCGGCGGCGCGGTGGATATCTTCTCCTCTCCGGAAGGCGTCGCTCAAGCCCTCGTCTCCGCTCATGGAGGCAAGGATACGAAGCTCGATCTGCACGTAGTCAGCCGAGAGAAGCTTGCATCCTTCGTCGGCCACGAAGGCCTTCCGGATCTCCCGCCCGCGATCGGTCCGAACGGGGATGTTCTGCAGGTTCGGTCCGGAAGACGACAGCCGGCCCGTCGCGGCGACGGTCTGGTTGTAGTTCGTGTGCACCCGGCCGGTCTCGGGATGAATGAGCTCGCCGAGGCTGTCGACGTACGTGCTCTTCAGCTTCGTCAACTTACGCCAGTCGAGAACCAGGGCCGGCAGGTCATGTTCGGTGGAGAGCTCCTGCAACACGCTTTCCTTCGTCGAGGGCGCACCGGTGCTCGTCCTGGAGACCACCCGCAACCCGAGCTTCTCGAACAGCATCTCGCCGAGCTGCTGCGTGGAGGCGATGTTGAACTCTTCACCGGCGAGGTCGTGAATCTCGCGCTCGAGGTTCTCGATCTGCGCCCCGAGCTCCTTGGAAATCTCATTCAGCATCTTGCGGTCGACGCGGATGCCGGTCACCTCCATGTCCGCCAGAACGCGAATGAGGGGAAATTCGATGGCCTCCGCAATCTCGAGCAAACCCTCGTTTTCAAGCTCCTCCCTCAGTGCATCGGCGAGCTGCAGGGAGACGTCGGCGTCTTCGCACGCATAGGAGCAGACGTCGTCGACGGACACGTCACGCATGGAGAGCTGGTTTTTGCCCGTGCCGATCAGATCGGAGATCGGCACCATCTTGTACCGAAGGTACTTCAGCGCCAGCGAATCGAGACCATGGGGCTCTTCCGGGGCAATTAGATAGTGGGCCACCATCGTGTCGAAAAGCGGACCTTCGACGCGGATGCCGTGGCGCTCCAGGGCGACAATATCGTATTTCAAGTTCTGCCCCACCTTCAGTACGCTGCTGCCGAACACCTCCGACAGCATCCTCGCGACCTCCTCGGTCGACGTGCCGTCGGGCACCGGCGCCGGTACGTAGCAGGCCTGCTTGGTCTCCCATGAGAAGGAGATGCCCACGAGGGAGGCCCACATGGGATCGGTGGACGTCGTTTCGGTGTCGAAGGCGAAGCGGTCCAGACCCCGGAGTTCCTCGGCGAGGTCGACGAGGTCTGATTTGGAGCGCACCAGGCGGTACGTCACGGCCTCTTCGTCGTAGGAGATGACGTCGGATTCCTGGACCGGCATGGCCGCCGCCACTCCGTCGGTTGTCGCCCCGTTGACGCCGACGAGCTCGCCGGACTGCACCTTCTTGAAGAGGGTATTGAACTCCAATTCGTTGAACAGCGTCAGCAGCTCATCGCGCCTCGGACGGGCGCGCTTGAACTGGTGCCAGTCCACGTCGACGTCCACGTCGGTCTTTATGGTGACGAGCTTCTTGCTGAGAAGAGCATCGTCGTGATGCTCCAGGAGCCCTTCTCGGGCCCGCTTACCCTTGATGTCGGCGGCGTGCTCCAGCAGGTGCTCGACCGATCCGTATTTTTTGAGGAGCTTCATGGCCGTCTTCTCCCCGATTCCGTGTACGCCGGGGATGTTGTCGCTGGAATCGCCCATCAGGGCGAGCATGTCGATAAACTGCCGCGGCTCGAGGCCGTATTTATCACGGAAGGTGTCGACCGTAATGGGATCGAAATCCTCCCCTCGGTGCGCCGGGCGGAAGATGGAAATCCGTGAATCGAGCAGCTGCTGGAAATCTTTGTCCGGCGAGACGATCACGACCTCCGCTCCTTCGCCGGCCGCTCGACGCGCCAGCGTGCCGATGACGTCGTCGGCCTCGACGCCGGAGATCTCGAGGACGGGCACGTCGAGAGCCCGAACAATCCTCTTTATATAGGGCAGATTCTCGACCAGGTCTTCCGGGATCGGACTGCGGTTGGCCTTGTACTCGTCATAGAGCTCGTCGCGAAACGTCTCCTCCTCGTCCCCCACCACGTCGAACACCACGGCCATATGCGCCATGCCGTGCTCCTCGATGAGCTTCATCAGCGCCATCGTGAAGCCGTAGGCGGCCGACGTATTCTGGCCCTTCGAGTTGACGAGCGGCCGGCTGATGAAGACGAAGTGAGAACGATAGGCCAGGGCCATCGCATCCAGCAAATAGAGTTTCCCGCGATCCGACGCGGGCTCGGTAGAATTCGGTTGGGACATTAAGTACGTGCGCTGATCATCTTGTGGAACCGGCCTATATCCGTACTTTATAAAGCACCCGAAAGGTTTTCGTTCTTCGTTCCCTGCCGCGCCGTGACCGATTCCGCGAACGTATCACCGCACAGCCACGAGCCCAGCTCCGTCCTGGTCACCGGCGGCGCCGGCTTCATCGGGTCCAACTTTCTCCTGCGCATGGTCCCCCGGCATCCGGACGTCCGGTTCGTGAATCTGGATCTCCTCACGTACGCCGGCAATCCGATGAACCTAATCGCTATCGAGGACCATGACAACTACACGTTTGTTCGTGGCGACATCACCGACGAGGACGCCGTCCGGGGTCTCTTCGACAAGCATTTGTTCTCGACGGTGGTCCATTTTGCGGCGGAGAGCCACGTCGACCGCTCGATCAGGACACCGCTCGCGTTCGTACGCACGAACGCCGTGGGCACGGTGACCCTGCTCGAGGCGGCGCGGGCAGCCTGGAACGAGGCCGCATTCGCGAGCGGTCGGTACCGCTTCCATCACGTCTCGACGGATGAAGTATACGGAAGCCTCGGCGACGAAGGCGCCTTCTCCGAGGAGACGCCGTACGATCCCCGATCTCCGTATTCCGCATCGAAAGCCGCGAGCGATCATTTTGCCCGGGCGTATTATCACACCTACGGGCTCCCGGTTGTGATATCGACCTGTTCGAACAATTACGGCCCGTATCAATTTCCGGAGAAGCTGATCCCTCTCGTTCTCGTTCGGGCGCTCGACGAGGAGTCGATCCCCATCTATGGCACCGGCGAGAACGTGCGAGACTGGCTCTACGTGGAGGATCATTGCAACGCCATCGAGGCGATCCTGCATCGCGGTCGAGTCGGGCAGACGTACGCTATCGGTGGTGATACCGAGCGAACAAACCTGGAGGTCGTAGAGCTGCTGCTCGACCTGCTCGACCGGTCGCTCGACCGCGCGCCCGGATCGTCGCGCGAGCTCATAACCTTCGTAAAGGACCGGCCGGGGCACGATTATCGCTATGCGATGGACTTCAGCAAGCTCCGCCGCGAGCTGGGCTGGGAGCCTCGTCACGACCTCGAGAACGGTCTCGCATCGACGGTCGAGTGGTATCTGGGCCATCGGCCCTGGCTCGAGGCCGTACTCGATGATTCCTATCGCGCCTACTACGATGAGCAGTATGCATCGCATACGTAGGCGTTGACACCGCCTGCAGGACCCCTCACCCCTTGCCCGCAGACCATTCCATGAAAGGAGTAGTACTGGCCGGAGGAACCGGCAGCAGGCTCTACCCCCTCACGAAAGTAACCAACAAGCACCTGCTCCCCGTCGGCCGATACCCGATGATCTTCCATCCGCTCATGCGTCTCCGGCGGGCGGGCATCGAAGAGGTGGCGGTCGTAACGAGCCCGGAGCACATGGGCGACGTGGTCAATCTGCTCGGCAGCGGCCGCGCGTTCGGGCTCGATCTCACGTTCCGCGTTCAGGACGATCCCGGCGGGATCGCCCAGGCTCTCGGGCTCTGCAAGAACTTCACCGCCGCCTCGCCATTCGTCGTGCTCCTCGGCGACAACATCATCAGTGAAGAGCTGACCGGCGAGGTGAAGACCTACCAGCGGCAGCTCGAGCGAGACGGTACGGGCGCGCGCGTGCTGCTCAAAGAGGTCCACGATCCGGAACGATACGGGGTACCGCGTCTCGAGGAGGATACCATCGTGGAGATCCTCGAAAAACCGTCCGATCCGCCCAGCACCTACTGCGTCACGGGCATCTACTTCTACGATCCGGGGGTCTACGAGGTCATCGCGAGCCTGACGCCGAGCGCGCGCGGGGAATACGAGATCAGCGACGTCAGCAACGCCTACATACGATCCGGTCAGCTCACGTACGGCATCCTGGAGGGCTGGTGGGGAGACGCCGGGACCATCGACGGGTGGCATGAGGCCAACGAGCTGGCCCGCGACCTCGTATTCGAAGAACTAGCCTCCAACGAACCGTGAACATCGACCAGATAGAGTGGCAGAGCGGGGCGATCGACGGCTGCAAGATACGCCTCCTGGAGCCCTTCCGGGACGAGCGCGGCTGGCTCGCCGAGTTCTTTCGGCGCGACGAGCTCCCCGAAGCCCTCCATCCGGCGATGGGTTATCTCTCCCTCACCCATCCTGGCATCGCGCGCGGCCCGCACGAGCACGCCGACCAGACGGATCTCTTCCTCTTCTTTAGCGGCACGTTTCGAATGTATCTGTGGGATGCGCGTGCCGAATCACCCACCTACGGCCGTCGAATGCGCGAGGATCTGGGCGAAGCGCGCCGCGCCGCCGTCCTCATCCCGCCCGGCGTCGTTCACGCCTATCTGAACGTAGGACGTGCGGATGCCTACATCGTGAACTGTCCGAACCGCCTGTACGCCGGCCCGGGCAAGCGTGAGCCCGTCGACGAGATCCGGCACGAAGACCGAGCGGACTCGCCGTTCGTGCTGGACTGAAGCCGTTTCTAAAACCGCTTCAGGACCTCCTCTACGGAGCCCGCATATCGTGCTCCGAAGTGGTTCAAGTGATTGATGAGGTGATATAGATTATACACCTGGCGTCTAACTTCGTAGCCCGGTTCAAGCGACCCGGCTTCTTCGTAGGCCGCATAGAACCTGCGGTCGAAGCCGCCGAAGAGCTCGGTCATGGCCAGGTCGGCTTCGCGGTGACCGTAATAGGCCGCGGGATCGACCAGGGCAGCCGTGCCGCGCTCGGTTACGAGGAAGTTGCCGCTCCAGAGATCGCCGTGCAGTATCGAGGGCGCCGGCGCGCCGGGCAGGACGTCTTCCAGCCGGTTCAGCATCCGGTCGAGGTGACGGCTCCACCGCTCGTTCCACGTTCCTGTTGCACGGGCGAACCGAACCTGCGGCTCGATGCGCCTCGTTCGGTAGAACGCAGGCCATGATTCATGCCAGGTGTTCTGTTGAGGTAGCCGCCCGATGAAGTTGTCACGCTCGAACCCGTACTGTTCGCCCGTATGCCGGTGCATCTGCGCCAGTCCGGCACCGAAGGCCTCCCAGAATCCGTCGCCGCGTGCGCCGGGCTCGATCCATTCCAGAACGAGCACGCCCGGCACGCCCGCGTCACCTTCGTAGAGGAAGAGCGGTTCGGGAACGACGAGGCCGCTCGCCGCTTGACGGAGCGCGTTGAGACCGGCCGCCTCAGCGGGAAACGTCGCTGCCGCCTCGGCGCTGCTCCATTTTACGAAGAGCGGCCCATCCTCCGTTTCAACGCGTGCGGCGTGCGCGATGCAGCCGCCGCCGACGGCCTGCGCGTCCATAATGCGCGTTCGGAAGGTTGCTTCGAGGAGGGACGCGGCGGCGGCGGGCAGCATCATTCGGCCGGCGACAGCTCGTATTCTTCGACGAGGCGTTCGAGCAGCTTTTCGACGGCGCGGTCCACGATCCGGTAGACGTTCTCGAAGCCGCGTGCGCCGCCGTGATACGGATCCGGTACCTGATAGTCGTCAGGTTCCGGATCGAACTCGCGCAAGAGCCGCACTTTGCCGGCGTACTCGTCGGTGGCATCGAGGTAGAGCACGTCGTGGAGGTTGCTCTTGTCCATTACGAAGATGTGGTCGTACTGGTCGAGATCCATTTCCCGGAACTGCTGAGCGCGATGCGGGTCGAGCGAGAGTCCATACTCGGATGCTTTGCGCCGCATCCGCGTGTCGGCCTGCTGGCCCACGTGCCAGTTGCCGGTGCCCGAGGACGCCACGTCGAAGGCGCCGTCGAGGCCGGCCTCGCGCAGGTGCTTCCGGAAAACGTACTCGGCCAGGGGACTGCGGCAGATGTTGCCAAGACAGACGAACATTATCCGTATCTTCTCGCGCGGCATGGATCGATGAGTTCCCTTCAAGTTCATACTGACAAGACGAGCCGGTTAACCCCACGTTCGTAAGCGCCTACCTTTAATCAGGGCGCCAGCGCGGAATATCCCCTCTCATTCAAAATTCGTATGCAATCCTCTCGTACGTTCGCCAGCCCGGATCGCGAGGTGCTCTCCGTCAGTCGCCTGACCGGCGCCTTGCGAAGCGTCGTCGAAGGTCGTTTCGGCGATGTCTGGGTGGAAGGCGAGCTCTCCAACTTCAAACGCCACTCGTCCGGCCATTGCTATTTTACGCTGAAGGACGACGCCGCGCAGCTTCGGGCCGTCCTGTTTCGCGGGAACGCCCGCCACGTCTCCTTCCGTCCGCAAGACGGCATGCTCGTTCAGGTGTACGGTTCGGCATCCGTCTACGAGCCGCGCGGTGATCTTCAGGTCATCGCCCGCGGGATGAAGCTTGCCGGAGAAGGCGCGCTGCAGAAGGCATTCGAGGCCCTCAAAAAGAAGCTGGCTTCCGAAGGCCTCTTCGAACGCCGCCACAAGCGCCCGCTGCCGCGTTTCCCGAACCGCCTGGGCATCGTCACCTCCGGAACGGGTGCGGCGCTTCAGGATATCCTGAGCGTCCTCGAACGCCGATTCCCGTGCGTTTCGGTAACCGTATGTCCCGTCCAGGTGCAGGGGATCCACGCCGCCGAGGAGATCGCCCGAGCCATCCGGGCGTTCAATCGCCAGGAGTGGCCCGTCGATCTACTCCTCGTAGGCCGGGGCGGCGGATCGCTGGAGGATCTCTGGGCCTTTAACGAAGAAGTCGTCGCGCGCGCCGTTTTCGAGTCGCAGATCCCGATCATCAGCGCCGTCGGACACGAGACGGATTTCTCCATCGCGGATTTCGTCGCCGACCGCAGGGCCGCAACCCCGTCCATGGCGGCTGAGCTCGCCGTGCCCGATCGCCGCGAGCTGATGGCCTCCCTGCGGAGCCGCGGTGAGGCGCTTCGGACGTCGCTCTCCCGGCGCGTCGAGCGACATCGACGTCACGTCCGTCATCTCATCTCGACCTACGGCTTCATGCGTCCGGCCGACAGGCTCCGCCAGTACCTGCAGCAGATAGACGGACTCGCCGAGCAGCTGCACCGGTGCTCGCTCCGCGGCGTAGAGACGCGCCGCGCACGGCTGGCGGCGCTGCGCGATCGGCTCGAGCTGCTAAGTCCCGAACGTCCACTCGAGCGCGGCTACGTACTCGTGGAACGCGGCGGCCGAATCGTTCGACACGCCCGCGCCGTCTCCGAGGGCGACTCGCTCGAGCTTCGATTTGCCGACGGACGCGTACGCGTCGCTGCGCAAGAGCGCGTAACCGTACCACATGGACCGCCGGGACCCGCGCCTATCCATCAGCGTAGACCCCTTTCCATCGGCCGCTCCGATGGTTAGCTTAGCGTACGTCCATTCGCAAAGACGCGAGGCGATGAGCGCCGCTGCATCGCGTTCTGCGTCGTTCCGCCTCCGTGGCATAGCTCCGCTATGACTCGTCGGCGCACCGGGCGGAGCACGCGCATCGACCCTCGCACTACGTCAGCGTACTTACCAAATAGTGTACTTGGCAACGGCCATTTGGGCAGCGAACCGTTCCCGTTTCTGCTATGAGTTCCCCAACTACGCGACTCAACATCGAGCTGAGACCGTCGGCCCGCATCGACGTCATCGATATCAAAACTCGTATCCGAGAGCGTTTCGGCGACGTGCTCGATCAGTACGATCGGGCGCTCTACTGCTCGCACCACACCACCGCCGGCTATTTCGACGAGGGTCTCATTCGCCGGATGGACCACAGCCCCGATTCGCTGCAGGTCTTTCTCCGCGCCTTTCAAGAGCTCTTCCCGCCCGACAGCGACTACCAGCACGACCGGCTGCACCTGCGCACGGAGCTGACCGATGAGGAGAAGAAGACGGAGCCCCGCAATGCGGACTCCCACCTGAAGTTCATCGGATCCGGCCTCGAGAATTGTGTGCCGTACGCCAACGAGGGGGATGAACCGGTTTACTTCGTAGATCTAGACGGCGTCGCGGCGGACGTGCCCCGTCAGCGGCGATCGACCGTCGTCGGATTTAACGACGAGCGCCTGGTCGAGCGTATCGAATTCGACGTGCCCGTGTCCGGACACGCCATCGATTCGATCAATCTGAAGGACGCCAGCATCGGACTATACGATCGTCTGCAGGAACTCGCCTACCGGCACGGGATCGACAGGGGTTGGATCGAGCTGGACCTGCTTCCCACCGAGCAGAATGCCGGCCTCACGGTCAACGAATATGAAACGCTTTTGATGAAGCACGATCTCGCCGACGTGCTGCGAAACCCCATGCGTCACGCGGCCGCGAAGGGGCGGAGCCTGCTGCGCGATCCTCGTGCCATTCCAGGCAAGGCCAAGAACTACGCAAAATACGATCTCGTTCGCCTCGTGAACCAGGTCCTCGACAAGCTCGCTCTCAACGAGTCGCTCGTCGAACGCGTGGTCGACCGTCTCTTCGCCTTCCCGGCGTCCCGCTTCCTGCGGATGAAGCGCTCGGTCCGCCTCCTCGTCTCCGACGCGGAACCCGGACCGGACGGATGCGGGCGCATCGTGCAGGGCACCTATCAGAGCCCCATTCTCGTCCAGTGGAAAAAGTCGGACGCCGGTCGGCGCCGCATCCGAGCGACCGTTAAACGCTGCGTTTGATACCGGCTGCCCCGAACCGGCTGCCCGTACCGAGGCGGCATCGCGATCCGTCTCGTCCCTCGCGTCAGATGAGGGAGTGCGACTGCCCGCCGTCTACGTTGAGGCAGGCTCCCGTTATCAAGCTGGCGCGTGGCGATACGAGGAAGGCCACCACGTCCGCCACCTCCTCCGCCGTTCCGAAGCGGCCGATCGGTAGATTCTCGTCGATGAATTGCTTCATTTTTTCGGGCTGTTGTTGGACCCGGGCATCCCAGCTTCCGCCTGGAAACCGAATCGACCCGGGCGCCACGCTGTTGACCCGAATATTCTCCGCAGCGAGCTCGAGCGCCATGATCTTCGCCACACTGATCAGGGCTGATTTCGTCGTGTTGTAGATCGATAGCCCGGGCCCGCCGGCTTCCCGGCCGAAGATGGACGAGATAAATACGATGGCACCCTCTCCTTCCTCCCGTATGGGTGGAACGGCCGTTCTGCTGCAGCGGATGTGCGACTTAACGTTGAGGTCGAGGAGGTCGTCCCAATCCTCGTCGGTGGTTTCGACGAACGGCTTGCGGCGGTTGCCGCCTACGTTGTTCACGAGGATGTCCAACCGCCCGAACCGCTTTACCGTCTCGTCGATGACGTACTGCGGAGCATGCGTATCCGTGAGGTCGGCTTCCAGCGGGAGGACCGCGGCTCCTTCCGCTTCGATCTCGGCGGCCGCCTGTTCCAAATCGCCGGGGCTTCGCGCGCAGATGGTCACGCTGCACCCTTCTTGCGCAAGTCGTGCGGCGACGTACTTACCGATCCCGCGACTCGAGCCGGTGATCACGGCCACTTTGTTCTCTAGTTCCAGATCCATGGAGTACCCTCGTAGGTTGTTGGACGTCGGCGGAGAAGATGCTCCTGACCGGGCTTCGCTCGCTTTTGACGGACGCGCTCCCGGCAAGGACGTAGATTAACCGTCCGCCCGCAAGTGTGCCGGATTGAAAACAATTCGAAGGCCTGCGGATTAGATGACCGTATCAAACAACGTCCGGGTGCCCTGATGGCTGACGAGTCGACATTCGAATTTCCCGAAGACTTGACGTTCGAAGAGGCTGTAGAGCGTCTCGAGGCGATCGTCCGCACGCTCGAAGACGACGGCTTCAAGCTGGAAGAGGCTCTCGAGGCCCACGCCGAGGGGATCGCGCTGGCCCGATTTTGCATGGAGCGCCTGGAGAACGCCGAATTACGAATCCAGAATCTGTCGCTCGAATGATCGATCCGAATACGCCCGATCCGCTTCGCCATCTTCCCGACGGGGCACGCATCTGGATCTACGCGGCCGACCGAGATCTGAATGATCTCGAAGAGAAGCGCGTCGCGGAGATCCTGAACGGGTTCTGCGCATCCTGGCAGTCGCACGGCCGCCGCGTGGAGAGCGCGGCGGACGTACTAGAGGGCCGCTTCGCCGTCATTGCCGGCCGGATCGCCGACGGTGAGCTTTCCGGCTGCGGGATCGACGCCTCCGTCCACGTGCTCGACAGGGCCAGCTCGGAGCTCAGCCTCGAGTGGTTGCCGGGGCTCTTCGTCCATTACCGCGACGATCACGGCAATGTCCGGTCCGTCTCCCGCTCGCACTTCCGCGATCTGGTGGGCGCGGGCGAGGTCGACGTGGAAACGCCCGTATTCGACCTGAGCCTACGAACGCTCGGGGATCTCCGCGACGGATCGTTCGAACAGCCGGCCGGAGCGACCTGGCACGCCCGCGTCTTTCGCATCGCGCAACCCGCATCGTGACGCCTCCCTCGTGCCTGCCCCCATCGAGGCGATGTCCATAACGCGCCGTGCCTGCGCCGAGCGCCACGTTCGTCGTCCGATTTCAGGAAACTCCCAGGCGATCCTGAACGTGTTACGACTACGACGTGGAACGTGCAAATAAGCCGCTTTCATAAGGAGCGGCGAAAGATTTCTTTACAGACAGTCCGATGATGCTCGAGCTTCTCTCCCGGTACGCCCTCCTGACGGCTGCACTGACGCTCATCGTCGCCGGCGCCTCGGCGCAGTCGTACATCAATCAGACGGCCGTCGAGACCGTGCTGACGCAGAACCGGGTGGACGATCTGGACGATCTTCCTGACGTGTTCTACAACTATTTCGTGGTCGACGACGGTCGTGGGAACACGGTCCTCGCGCGCAATTCCTTCTACAAGGTAATTGGAAGCGGAGACACGAATCTGGGCCGCGAGCGCTCCAAGCTGGTCGAACTCTTGAACCGTCGCTTGATGGAGGACGTCGAGATCGGCGACACGCTCGTCATTCCGGAGAGGTTCGACCTCGATTTTCGCGCCTATTCACCGTTTCCGCACTACTACCCCGGCGCCAGGGAGTTCGACAAGCTCTTCATCATCCACAAGACCGTTCAGGCGTGGGCCGCGTACGAGTACGGCCGCCTAACGCGATGGGGCATCGTAAATACGGGCTCCGACGAAAGTCCTACGCCAACAGGACGCTACAATTTTAACTGGAAGACGGAATACCGCGTCTCCTCGTTGAGTCCGCCGGGAGACCCGTGGGAGATGTACTGGGTGTTCAATTTCCATAACCCGCGCGGAATCCATATTCATCAGTACCCCATGCCGACCGGAGGCCCGACCAGCCACGGATGCGTTCGCCTCGTCGACAGCGACGCCAAGTGGATATACGAGTGGGCGGATCCCTGGAAGGTGGCCAATGGGCGGGTCGACTTCGCATCCATCGGGAGCCGAGTCATCGAGCCGGGGTCCACGGTGATCGTGACGGGCGACGATCCGGCGGGTGACCCGCTGCCGTTCGACTTCAAGAACCGGTATCCGGTGCTCAATCAGGTCGAGCTCCCCGCGCACCCCTACGACGTGCCGCCCGGTACGGATCAGCAGGAACACTTCGACCGGCTCCGCGCGTCCCGGTGAGGCCGTCGGTACGTCATTTCGTACAGAGGGTCACTCATGTGCTACCGTATGTGCGCACTGACGTACTCAGCGGATCGACGTGAACAGGCGCTCGAAGCGGGGACCTCGCGCCGAACGGTCCCAGGAGAAATAGATCGTCGTGGCCTTGCCCACGACGTGATCCCAGGGCACGAATCCCCAGATGCGGCTGTCGTAGGAGCTGTCCCGGTTATCCCCCATCACGAAGAAGTAATCCTGTTCGACGACGTACTCCCATTGAGGACGACCGTCGATGATGATCGTATCGCCGCGGACGGCGAGATCGTGTCCCTCGTAGCGTTCGATGACGTCGCGGTAGGCCGGCAGGCTGGCGGGGGTCAGCCGGATAACGTCCCCCCGCGCCGGGACGTATAGGGGACCGAAGTTGTCGCGCACGTTGCCGGATCCCTGCGGAAACATCGGCAAGGTGCGGCCGGCGTCGCGGGGCGTCACGAGGGGCTGGACGGATTCGATCTCCGACCAGGAGCCCACCTCCCGGGCCAGTGCAACGGTCGACTGAAAAGCGACTCCGTCTAGATTCTCCCCTACCGGGCCCAGCTCTTCGACGCCCGCCTCTTCGAGCCGGCGGATGGGAAAGCGGCGAGCCGTCTTACGGATGGCCAGCCATTTCTGCTGCATCGCGCCGGCGAGCGGCATATGGAGGCCGTTGGCACGGGGCACTTTCTCGACGATCGCCAGCGTGTCACCCGGCAATCCGACGATCCGCTTGATATAGTGGGTCTTGCGTCCGATCGGCGCATCTTCTCTGGGAAAGTTGAAGACGATCACATCCCCCCGAGCCGGCTTCTGAAAGCCCGGCAGTCGCCCGCCCGGGAGCTCGACGCCCGGCACGTAGAGATTCAGGAAGGGCAGGCCGACGGTCAGCGGCAGGCGCGGGCCATATCGCAGCTTCGAGACGATCACGAAATCCCCGGCCATCAGCGTCTTTTCCATGGACGAGGTCGGTATCCGGAACGCTTCGATGAAAAACATTCGAATGACCATCGCGACGCTTAGCGCAATGACGAGCGTCAGCAGCCAGTCGCGCACCGTGACCTGACGGCGGGCGGGTGCCGCCGCGGCGCGCGGCGCGCTCGGGTCCTGAGACGATGTGGACGGCTGTCGAGACACTGTGCGTGCGGGTTCCCGATGATCAATGAATCAGGTTGAAGAGGCGGCCGAATCGCGGAAGCATGGCTTCCCCGTCCCAGGAAAAATAGATGAGAACGGCCTTTCCGACAATGTGGTTCATAGGTACGAACCCCCAAAATCGGCTGTCCTCTGAATTGTCGCGGTTATCACCCATGACGAAGAAATAGTCCTGCTGGAACGAGTACGTATTCGTCTGCTCCCCGTCGATCTCGAACGCTCCGTCTCCGAGCCGGCGGGCGCTGCGACCTTCATAACGCGTAATGACGGTCTCGAAAACGGGCCAGTTCTCATCCGTGAGCGTGACGGTTTCCCCCTCCGCCGGGATATGTATCGGTCCATAATCGTCCGGAGTATAATCGTACCCGGGCGGATACATGAGCGCGCTGTAGCCAACGTTTTCGGGTGCTACGTACGGCTCGACCTTTTCCACCCAGGGCCAGGATGCGATTTCCGACACGGCCTCCGGCGTAGCCAGCACGCGGACTACGACCGGATTCGACGTGGTCTGAAAGTCGGACACGCCGAGCTCCCGCATCGCCGATCCTGACAGCGTCACGCGCGCATCGTTCTTGTGGACGTTCCAGTACTGCTGCATCTCGCCGGTCAAGGGCATGGCGCGTCCGTTGACGTGGACTACCTTGTCGATTACCTGAAGCGTTTCTCCGGGCAGCCCGATGACGCGCTTGATATAATGCATCTTTCGGTCGGTCGGCCTGTCCTCGGGGGGAAAGTTGAAGACGATGGCGTCACCGCGCTCTACGTCGGTGAAGCCGGGAAGCCGCGTATGCGGTAGCCGGATGCCTTTCAGATATATCTGCGTGAACGGCACACCTAGCGTCAGGGGCGTTCGCGTACCGTAGTGGACCTTCGAGACGAATAGGTAGTCGCCGATCAACAGGCTCTTCTCCATCGATGGCGTCGGAATGCGGAACAGATCGAAGATCAGCGTCCGCACGATGAGCATGACGATGAGGACGAAGATGAATGCGTCCGTCCATTCACGGATCGCACTCTTGGCCGGCTTCTTTTCAGACTTACCGTTCGACCGGCCGGAAGACATCCTTGCGATCCGGTCGTCCTTCGACGCGCGGCGGCTTTTCTTGCCCAGTTTAGATCCTGCCAAAATCGTTTTCGTGGTTAGCGCGGAGCGTCGGCGCGATCGAGAACCGTATTAAGAAGTGGACGGCCTATCCGCAGATTTGGACGGGAGATGCGCTCGATAAAAAAGCGCTCTCCGTCGTAGCCGGTGAGAAACCACATGCTCAGGTCCTTCAGAAAATAGTAATCTACGTAGGCGGCTCGCTCCGGGGATTCCACGACCGGCCCGAGAAGCGTCTCCTTGAGGTAGGGCAGCAGGTGCCGGTACTTTCGGTCCGTTGCAACAACCACGCCGCGCTCGAACGGCCCGTTGACGTCCATGACGTTCATCGGGATGGAATCATTGAGTACGAACCAGTACTGAAACTGGATGTATTCCGCCGACGGATCGTCGCCTCGTTCGGCGATCGTCCTCGTCGGCGAGCCGAACTGCGCCTCCATTCGCGCTCTCAGGTCCCGCGTATAGATCGTATCGATCCCGTGCAGTTCATTGCTGCCCAGATACGCCCATCCGGTGTCTTCGAACCGCCTTTCGAACCATTCTCCACCCAGCTTGGGCGTGAGGGTGCGTTTGCGAATGGTGATCGGCGGTGCCGGGTCGGGTTCGGGCTCCGGCTCGGGCGGAGGAAACAATGCGAGCATCTGCTGCCGAACCGAATCGGTGGCGTAGGGAAGCTTCTCTGAGGGAAGCGGCGATGCGCGCAGACCGTGGGTCTCCAACATCTCCTCCGCCAGCGCGCGAAAGCGCGCCGACCGGTACATCTCAACGAGAGACTGAGCCGCTGCCTGCGGCACCGCGGTCACTGCCGCCAGCAGGAGGAGAAGACCGAGGGCACCGCGTATGAACAAATCGGATTGCACGGAGGTGGCGATTAATCTTCCATCGAAAGGACGGCGAGAAAGGCCTCTTGAGGGACCTCGACCTTTCCGACCTGCTTCATTCTTTTCTTACCTTCTTTCTGTTTCTCGAGCAGCTTCCGCTTACGAGAAACGTCGCCGCCGTAGCACTTCGCGGTGACGTCTTTGCGCATCGCTCGCACCGTCTCGCGCGCGATTACCTTGTTGCCGATCGCCGCCTGAAGCGCCACCTCGAACATTTGCTGCGGGATGAGCTCCTTGAGCTTCTGCGTCAGCTTGCGACCCATGTCGTAAGCCTTGTCTCGATGCACGATCGTCGACAGCGCATCGACAGGATCCCCGTTGATGAGAATGTCGAGCTTCACCAGGTCGCTCTCGCGGTATTCGAGGAATTCGTAATCGAACGACGCATAGCCTCGGCTGAAGCTCTTCAACTTGTCGTAAAAATCAAATACAATCTCAGCCAGCGGCAGCTCATACTGCAAATTGACACGTTCCGTATCGAGGTACGACTGGTTGATATAGACGCCTCGTCGCTCCTGGCACAGCTGCATCAGGTTGCCGATGTACTCGCTCGGCGTGATGATCTCGGCTTTGACGAAGGGTTCGCGTATCCGTTCGATGTCGCCGCGGGGCGGCATGGTGCTCGGGTTGTCGACGATCACGTTTGAGTCTCCGTGGCGGATGACCTCGTACTTAACGTTCGGGACCGTCGTAATAATGTCCAGCCCGAACTCCCGGTCGAGCCGTTCCTGCACGATCTCCATATGGAGAAGACCCAGGAAGCCGATCCGGAATCCGAATCCCAGCGCGACCGACGTTTCGGGCTCGTACGCGAGCGCCGCGTCGTTAAGCTGGAGCTTCTCGAGCGACGACCGCAGATCTTCGAAGTCGTCGGCGTCGGTTGGATAGACGCCGCTGAACACCATGGGCTTGACCTCGCGAAAACCCGAGATGGCAGCCTCCGCCGGCCGGCCGGCGAGCGTGATCGTGTCCCCGACCCGCGTGTCGTGCACGTCTTTCACGGAGCCGATCACGTAGCCCACGTCGCCGGCTCGGAGCTCGTCTTGCGGCTTCATGCTCAGGCGAAGGATGCCGATCTCCTCCGCATCGTACTCCTTTCCATTGGACATGAATCGCATCTTGTCGCCCTTGCGAAGCGTGCCTTCAAACATTCGTGCATAGACGATCGAACCTCGGTACTGGTCGAAGACGGAGTCGAAGATGAGCGCCTTCAGCGGCGCTTCCGGGTCACCTTTCGGAGCCGGCACCCGGCGAACGAGTGCGTCGAGGAGCCGGTCGATCCCCGCCCCGGTCTTCGCACTCATCTGGATGACGTCCTCAGCCGGCTCGCCGATCAGATCTTCGATCGACTGGGCCACGACGTCCGGCCGTGCATTTGGAAGATCCACCTTGTTGACGACGGGGATGATTTCCAGGTCGTGGCCGAGGGCCAAATAGAGGTTGGAGATGGTCTGCGCCTCGATGCCCTGTGCGGCATCGACCACCAGAATGGCGCCTTCGCAGGCCTTGAGCGCTCGAGAGACCTCATACGTAAAGTCGACGTGGCCGGGGGTATCGATCAGGTTCAATACGTATTCCTGGCCGTCCTTCGCCGCATAGGTCATGCGGATGGCATGACTCTTAATCGTGATGCCCCGCTCGCGCTCGAGATCCATGCTGTCGAGCACCTGCTCCTGCAGCTCACGATTCGTGAGCGTACCGGTGACCTCCAGAAGCCGATCGGCAAGCGTACTCTTGCCGTGATCGATATGCGCAATGATGCAGAAATTCCGAATACGGCTCTGCCTGTCGTCGGACATGTAGGTCTCAAAAAGCTGGGCTTTCGCGAGGATTCTGCCGCGGCAAAATCGGCGCACAAAAAAAGCGGCTTACGCCGCATCGCTAATATACCCCTCCGGCCTGCGGGTTCCGTCTGCTCGAGCTCGCCCGCGTGATTTACGCGGCGTGCCCGCACCCGCCGGTACGGCCGAAAAGCCTCGGTCTTCGGCCCGTGAACCGACGCGGGGAACCGTCGCCCTGGCAGGTTTTACAACGTGCTGGCGAGCATGCATCCGTCGAAGGTCCTCGGGCGAGTTGAACCCTCACCTACAGCTTGCCGCGCGACACACGGTTCGGCGGTCTGACGGGCGAGGGCAGTCGGCGTATCGAAATGAGAGGCTCCTGCGCCTGATCCGGCATTGGGTATTGGGGGGCGCTTCCGTGTATATCCATTCAGACGCACACGCAGTCGGAGCTTATGCGAGCGATATCCGATGAACAGTTCACGGCGTGGGCCCGTGGGCTCCGGCATTCGGATCGAACCGTCTTCGCCGACCTCTTCGAGACGACGTACGACGGTCTGTTCGGATTCGCGCGGTATATCGTGCGCGAGCCGGCTGCGGCGCATGACGTCCTGCAGGACGTCTACATGAAGCTCTGGAAGATCCGGGAGGAGGTAGATCCTGCTCGGTCGTTGAAGGCGCTCATGTATCAGATGGTGCGCAATTATGCACTGAACCACGAACGTCAACGAAAGACACGATCCGCGCAGTCCATTGACGACAGCCTGAGAGAGCCCGCAGCGCCGGTGACGATTGAGCGCGACATGGAGGCCCGGGCGCTCGGTGAACAGATCGAGCGTTGGGTATCCGAGTTGCCCGAGCGGCGGCGGGAGGCTTTCGTCCTCAGCAGGTACGAAGGGCTGAGCCACGACGAGATTGCACGGATTATGGAGCTGACTCCGCGCACGGTGAATAACCACGTTGTCCTCGCTCTTCAGGACTTGCGCGCCCGTCTACAAGAATACGAATCCGAACCCTTAAAGTCATGAATGAGGAATCTTCCGCACGGCTCCTGCCGCCCCGGCTGGAGGCGTGGTTAAGCGACCAGCCCGACTCGGATCGGCGCGCGCTGGAAGATATCTGGCGCCTCACCGACTGCGGCACCCGCACCCTGGCTCCGTCGGACCTGCGACGGAAGAAGGAAGTATGGGAAGCCGTCTCGAATTCGACACGACGGTCCGACCGCGAGGCGATGCCTCGTCCTCGACGCGTTACGTCGAGAACCTGGCGCTGGGTAGCTTCCGCCGCCGTCGTCGCCCTGCTGGCCGGCATAGGCTACATGCTCCGTCCGATTACCGTGGAGGCGCCCAATGGCGTATTCGCCGAACAGACGCTTCCCGACGGATCGCACGTGCAGCTCAACAGCGGCTCGAGCCTCACGTATCGGGCCCACTTTCTGGGAACGCGCACCGTCAAACTCGAGGGAGAGGCGTTCTTCGACGTCGTACGGGGCGAGACCCCGTTCGTCGTGGAAACCGCGAACGCACGCACGACGGTACTCGGGACCGAGTTCAACGTGCGCTCGCGCTCGGATCGCGGCGTGCCGGTCACGTCCGTCGTCGTCGCCTCCGGTCGCGTCGAGGTGGCGTCGAGCTCCAATTCAGACCGGGCTGTGGTGCTGCGCCGCGGCGAGCGCAGCGAAGTGACCGCGGCCGGAATGCCGACAGCCGCGGCCCCCATCCTGATCGAGCGGGAAACGGCCTGGCGTCACGGGGGCTTCGCATTCAATGACCAGCCGTTCGGAGTGATCTTTGCTGAGATCGAACGGCGCTTCGATGTGCAGATCCACGTACCGGCGGACGTGGCGAGTCGCCGCTTCACCATCTACTTGCAGCATCCCGCCTCGCGCGAGGAGGCGATTGGGAATCTTACGCAGGCCGAGGGGCTCAGATATCGCGAGACGGCGAACGGATACGAAATATATCGGCCGTGAGCCGTAGGTTCCGGATCGCGCGCAAGATGCCCGTGTCGTCCGTCATAATTTATTATATTCGATCACGACGTACGGACGGAACCGTGCGTCGTGTTCTCGTTTTTATGCGCAGCCTCCTCTCTCGCCAGGTTGACGACGCGCGCAATGCTTTCCGGTGCCCCTCAAGCTACGCTAACGATCAGGTGGGCCCTCCTCGCGTTGGCCGTCACCACGCTCCCTGTCCACGACACCTACGGACAGGTGAACGCCGATACGTACAGCGTCGTCGTACGGGGCATGCCGTTGTCGGCCGCCCTCGAGTCGATTGTGGCGCGCACGCGCATTGATCTGGCATACGACCCTCCTCTGGTTCGCGATAAGCGGGCGAGCTGTGCGATGCAGGAGGCTACGGCAGAAGAACTGCTCCGATGCGTGCTCGCCGGCACGGGCCTGGATTTCTACCGCCTCTCCTCCGGCCTCTACGTACTGACGGAGACGCCGGAGACGGCTCCGCTGTACGGCGGACTTCAAGGGATCGTCGTGGATGCCACGACGAGGCAGCCGCTGCCGCGCTCGCACGTCATGCTCGCCGACCGGACGGGCGGCACGACCGCGAACGACGCAGGCATGTTTTCCTTTACGCGGCTCAGGCCCGGTGAGTATATCATCATGGCCACGCACGTCGGCTACCAGTCGGCCGCGGCCAGGGTGGACGTGCCGCCCGGCGGCAACACGACGGCGGAGCTCGCGCTCGAGGCCGATCCGATCGTGGTGCAGCCCATCATCGTCGACGGCCTCCAATGGCGGCTCCCCTCTACGGAGCTTGGCGCGAGCCGAGCGGAGCAGTCGGACCAGATCGACGATCCCGGTCTGGGCGCCGCCGGCGTGGCTAGCAGCTTCAACGCACTCCTCGGCGTTCGCGTAAGCGACGCCACGGCGGACATCCACGTGCAGGGCGGGGAGACGGGCGAACATCAACTTACACTGGACGGAGCCCCCGTCTTTCTTCCCCTCAACTTCGCGAGCTTCGTCGGCCCCTTCAGTCCCTTCGCCATCGGCGAGATCACCGTCCACAAAGCGGGATTCAGCGCGTCGGGAGGCAGCCAGATTTCGGGCGTGGTGGACGTGCGTCACGACATCAATTTCTCGGAAGACCGCCGCTTCGACGTCCAGGTTGACCCCCTCAGCGTGAACTCGCGTCTTAGCTTCAAGACCGACGCTCTGGGCGGCACGCAGACGGCCTTTACCACGGCCGGACGCATGAGCCTCTGGGACGTCTACGCGCCCGGACCCCTCGACGAACTGCTGAGCCGCTGGAACACGTCGGATCCTTTCCTCTTCACGCTTTTCGACCGATCCGGCGAAAATCCCCGTTTCGACGACGTCGACCCCACCACGGGCAATCCGCACATCGGGTTTCGCGACCTTCATTCGGCCGCTCGCATCCGGTTCGACCCGCTAAAAAGCCTGCACGCATCCTCTTACGTGGGTCAGACGCGGCTCGGCACCGACCGGGTCAGTCAGGACCCCGGCCTTCCCGCCTTCGACGCCGACAGGGGTGCTTCAGACTGGTACCGCGATCTCTTCACCTGGGACACGGGGATCGGCCAGGCGCGCTACGAGGTCGTTCTCGGCTCCCGGGTACTCGCCACGGCCGGCCTGAGGGGCAGCTACTACCACGTGCGACACGACTACAGCGTCCCGGACAGCGCCGGCATGAACGGCGCCGATACGTCCAGCCTTGAGCGGATCGACGACGGCAACCGGATCTACGAGATTGCGGCGGAGGGCCAGATCGACTATGCCCTCGACGACCGCAACAATCTGATGGTTGGGACCGAACTCATTCGGACGGGCTCGCAGTTCAGCATACTCGGCACGCAGCGGTTCCCCATCAACCACCAATCCGAGAGCTGGCGCATCGCCACGTTCGTCGAGGATGAAATGACGCTCAGCCGGCGGTGGACGGCGGACGTCGGCACGCGCGCTACGTTTCTGGCTCCGCGTGCCACC
>CAZXHQ010000008.1:0-21288 GCA_964640145.1 uncultured Rhodothermales bacterium
ACTTGACGCCGTACGACCGCTTCCGGCGTCTCAACGAGCATTTCGTGCTCCCCCGCGGATCGGCTGACGGCACCGGCGTGACGCCGGCCTCCGACGTGCGCCTCGCCGCCGAAAGCCAGGACCTGCCCGTTCGCTTCTTCCTGCCGCTCGGAGCATCCCGCGTCCTGGCAGAGGCCGGATTGGACGTGATCGACGAGGAGAAGACCTTCCGCTTCGCGCACGATACGTACGGGACACCGGACCCGGGGGAGGTCACGGTGTGGGATCGCCGCTACCAGGAGCTGGTAGACGACGTCGTGCAGTTCGGCTTCAACGTCGAGAACAGGCGCCGCCTGGCGACCATCGTCGATGAATTCGAGAGACTGGCCGAGGCGCGTCCTACGCACTATCGCCGAACGCAGCTCGACGTGATCAAGACGCACGAGCGCATCTGGGGGTCCAGCGTATTCAATCAGCTGGCCAGCGCGGTCCGCGCCGCTCGAGGCAGCGCACGCTTCGATCCACGACCGCCGTCGCTGCTGCCTTCCAGCGCACCTCCCTACCGGAACTGAAGCGGTCGGACCTTGCGCGCGCGTCGACGCAGCCGCCGGCTTGCGGCGATGCTCAGGAGCGTTTCCTGCACTCGGCTGAGACCACGCCGACAGGATCTCCCTGGCTCAGCACGCCGCCTTCGAGGACTACGAACAACGCCCCGCGATATCCCTTCCGGCTCACGACGGCGAACGCCTCGGGACTCGTTCGATTTCGGAAGGTGACGCACGGGCGGTGATCGTGAGGGCTGCGCTCGAGCAGCACGTCACCCGCCCTGACCAGATCTCCCGGCTGAAGCCGGGCCAGATCGATGCCGCGCGTGACAAGGTTGTCGCCGACGACCGCCGGCTCGGTTCCGACAACATGCAGGACCTCCGCCGTGATGGCCGATACCTCGCGCCCGGGCACGTACGCACCACGGTAGTACGATTTTCTTGCGTGATCGCCGGCAAACCCTTTGCCCGCGACGACCTCCACCCGTTCGCGCACGGCATGACGGTGCGGCTCCGGCGTTTCGACGAGCGCGCTCACGCGCCCCTCCTCTCCCCAAGCCGCCGCCTCCAGCTCGCCGAGCATGCGCTCGACCTCCGACCGCTCGACCGCCCGATCACCCCGTCCCGAGTCGCTCACGTCCCCATCACCTGTCTAAGTAGAATTGAAGGTTGAAGGTTCTTTCGAATTGGACATATCGATCAGGAATGAGAAACTTTCAACTTTCAACTTTCAACCTTCAACCTTAAACGTTCAACCTCAAACTGAAGTAGATCAGTCGATGTCCCAGGGCGCATCCAGCTCGCTGGTCCGCTGCCACGCTCGCCGCATCAATGCTTCCTGGAATCCGACCTCCTGGGCTTCGGTCTCAGGTCGGAGCTGCACGTACCGGCCGTCCGACTGCAGGTCCCAGGCCAGCCGCTGATCTTCCAGGCACATCTCCAGCGTGCGAATGCACTGATTCCGCAATTCGGAGTCTTCAACCGGTACGACCGCTTCTACGCGGTCGTCGAGGTTTCGTCGCTGCCAGTCGGCACTGCCCAGATACACGAGCGGTCGCCCGTTATTGTTGAAGTAGTAGATTCGGCTGTGCTCCAGGAATCGTCCGATCATGCTGCGCACGCGAATGTTCTCGCTGAAATGTCGTAACCGCGGGCGCAGCCGGCAGTGACCGCGTACGACGAGATCGATCTCCACGCCCGCTTGGGAGGCACGATACAGCTCGCCGATCATCTCGACGTCGTCGAGCGAGTTCATCTTGGCCACGATGCGCCCGTTGCCGTGTGCTTCCTGATGCTTGATCTCTCCGCGAACGAGCGTGATAAAAGCCTTCCGCATGTCCCTCGGAGCGACGAAGAGCTTCTGGTAATGCTGCTCGGGCGCATACCCGGTCAGATAGTGGAAGAGGTTGATGACGTCGTAGCCGACATCGGGCGCGCACGTGAAAAGACCGATATCCGTGTACAGACGCGCCGTCGTCGGATTGTAGTTGCCCGTACCGATATGGCAGTAGGCACGAAGACCCGTTTCTTCACGCCGGATTACCAGCGTCACTTTCGCGTGCGTCTTCAGCCCGACGAGCCCGTAGGTGACGTGCACGCCCGATTTCTCGAGCATCTGTCCCCATTCGATGTTCATCTCCTCGTCGAACCGGGCCTTCACCTCGACCAGCACGGCGACCTGCTTGCCCCGTTCGGCAGCACGCATGAGCGCCTCTACGATCGGAGACTCCTCGGAGGTCCGATACAGCGTCTGTTTGATGGCCAGCACTTCGGGATCGTTCGCCGCTTCCTCGACGAAGCGCTGCACGCTGCTGCGGAACGACTCATACGGATGATGCACGAGGAGGTCGCCGTTCCGGATGATGCTGAAGATGTCGGGTTCGTCCTTCGTTTCACCTTCAAAGAGCAGGCGGGACGGCGTCACGGGCTCCCACGCCTCGTATTTGTGTTCGGGCAGATCCAGGTCCGCAAAAAACATGCAGTCGGAATGATCGATCAGACCCGTGCTCAGATAGACGTCATCCGAGGAGAGCGACAGCTCACGAATTAGCAGCTTTCGAATCCGCTCCGGCATGCTCTCGTCCACTTCGAGCCTCACGACCGGGGCGAACCGGCGTTCGCGCAGTTCGTCGGACATCATCTCGATCAGATCGTCCGCCTCCTCCTCGTCCCGCCGAATATCGGCGTTTCGGGTGATCTGGAACGTATGGGCATGCTCTATCTCCATCCCCCGAAAAAGCTCGTGGAGATTATGCTGGATGACCTGCTCGATCGGTACGTAATGGTGCGGCTCTTCGAGCGGTATCCATCGGCCCCGGCTCGTCGGCACTTTCAGCCGTGCGAAGTGTTCGGTACCGCGCGTCGGATGCCGCAGCAGCACGGCCAGCGAGAGACTCAGGTTCGAAATAAACGGAAAGGGATGGCCGGGGTCGACCGCAAGGGGCGTGAGAATCGGAAAGATGTGCGTCTGAAAATACCGGTGCAGCCGTTCCTGCTCGGCACCCGACAGCGCATCGTACGATACCAGATGAATGCCTGCACGGCTCGCCAGCTGGGGTCGAAGCGTGGCCTCCCACGCTTCGTTCATGGTCGAATACATCGGAAGCACGGCACGGCGAATCAGCTGGAGCTGCTCGTACGCCGAACGGCCGTCCGGAGACAGCGCCCGCACACCGGCGGCGGCCTGACGCTTCAGCCCGCCCACCCGCTTGCGGAAGAAATCATCCAGATTGCTCGACGTGATGGCGAGAAACCGGACCCGCTCCAGAAGCGGCGTCCGTTCGTCGAGGGCCTGATAGAGGACCCGCCAGTTGAAATCCAGCCAGCTCAGCTCCCGGTTGAAGAAGAGATGCGCGTGGTCGACCGGCGCTCCCCTGGGCACCGCTCGCGGAGACGTCGCCGCCGGTACGGCAAAGTCCGGCAGCGTGGGGGCCGCCCCGTCCCCGCCTACGTCCACCGTCCGGATAGAGGATACGTGCTCTTCCATGGCTTCGCCGCTTACTGGTCTTCTAGAAATTCCTGCCGTCGAATCCGAGCCTGCAGCTTCTTCAGCTCGATAATATCTGCCTGCACAGCGCCGACGTCTTCACCCCGGCCCTGCGCCTCGAAATGTTCTTGCTTCTTCTGCTCGATGGCCTGCTCGACGCGGTCGAGTTTCAGGTAAGTCATCGCGCTGCCGGCCGTCTCATACGGGTCCTCGTCCAGTCTGGGAACGGTTATGCGCTGTTTTCGCTCCCAGTTTTCGGACGGCGCGTGCCTGATCACCGCTGCTTCGGCGACGAGCTCCTGCACGCCGGCGCCGAATGCCCCTTCGAGGAACGGACGTCGATCGACGGTGCCGGTCTCGTATTGTTTCAAAAACTGCTCCACGGTGGTCCGCACGGCCCCGGCCGTGAACTCGTCGAGGCTCATGTTGCCGAGGATAAATTCTACCATGGACGAGCCGTGTTCGAGCATCAGGCGAATCAGGGTCTTCTCCTCCGGCAGCGGCGTCGTTTTGCCGCGCCGTTGCAGGCGCCGGGTACGCACCGAGGTGGTCCCGGCGGCGCGGTGCGCCGGCCTGGCCGCACGGGTCGACCCGTGATGCCGTTCCGGTCTGTCCGCCCGCACGAGGCCGTCGAGAACCTGGTGCAGGCGGCCTTCGGGAACGTCGAGCACGTGGCTGGCGCGGCGAAGGTACGTCTCCCGCATGAGCGGATCCGGCATACGCGCGATGGCTTCCAGGATCGCATGCATATTCTCCGCCTCGCCCTCCGGGGTGTCGAGCTTCCCTTCCTTCCGGGCCACGTCGCGGAGATAGGTGACGAAATCGGATCGATGGTCGCCGAGATAATCCTCCAGCGACGCGCCGTCCTTTCGCGCGAGCGAATCCGGATCCTCGCCCGGAGGAAGCTCGACGATGTAAACGGACAAGCCTTCCGGGAGCACCACGTCGATTCCGCGGATGGCCGCGCCGGTCCCCGCCGCATCCGCATCGAAGACCAGGACGATGCGCCGGGCGTAGCGACCCAGCAGCTTCACCTGCTCGCGCGTCAACGACGTGCCGCTGGAAGCCACGGCGTGCCGAATACCTGCCTGGTGCAGGGCGATGACGTCCGTATACCCTTCCACGAGCAGCGCCTCTTCCCGCTGGCGGATGGCGTGTTTTGCCTGATAGAGCCCGTAGAGCACGCGGCTCTTGTTGTAGACTCGGGTCTCGGGAGAATTGATGTATTTGGGCTGCTCCGACGAAGCATCGAGGATGCGGCCGCCGAATCCGAGGACCTTACCGACGTGCGACAGGATGGGGAAGATCAAACGGCCGCGAAAGCGATCGTAGTAGCCGCTCGCGCCTTTACGCTCGACGATCAGGCCCGCCTGCTCGAGCACGTCGGCCGCAACGTGCTTCGCCTCGGCCGCCTTTAAGAGCGCGTCCCACCTGTCCGGAGCATACCCCAGCCCGAACTTCTTGATCGTCGTCTTGGAGAAACCGCGATCGCGCAGATAGGCAATCGCCGGCCGCCCCTCCTGGGTCTGCGTGAGCTCGTGGTAGAAGAACCGGGCTGCAAACCGGAGCGCGCTGTAGATCGCTTCGGTTTCGCCGATACGTTCCTGGTCGGCCTCTCCCTCTTCGGGCAGCTCGAGCCCGGCTTTCTCGGCGAGCGCACGGATCGACTCCGGAAACGACATCCCTTCGAGGCGCATCAGAAACTGAAACACGTCCCCGCCCGCGCCGCAGCCGAAACACTTGAAGATCCCCATGTCGGGATTCACGCTGAAGGACGGCGTGTTCTCGCTGTGAAAGGGACACAGTCCGAAGTAGTTCGATCCTCGTTTCTTCAGACGCACGTAGTCACCGACGACGTCGACGATGTCCGACGTCGAACGGACCGTATCGATCGTTTCGTCCGAGAAGTACATGGCGGTGGGGCACGAACCCGTGCCCGTGTTACGTTTGGCATGCCAATTCGACCTACGCATACGTACCATGAGAGAGTCGATGCGCATGCTCCGCTTTCGCCGAGGCGTCAACGCGGCGATACGGCGAGGAAGCGGAACGACGCGGAGCGCGATGCAGCGGCACTCATGGTAGCGTATGTAGGAATTGACGTACGTATACTATGCGTATGCGCTGGACGCGGTCGCCGCGCGCTCGACGCGTGCCTGCCGATCGTCATCGACGGGCGGCACGTCCGGCTTGTCGGAGCACCTGCAGGAGGCGGCCAGGGAGCCTGTAAGAACGAAGAGGATCACGAGAAATCGCTTCATGCTGTTGCATATGTGGATGGCCGATCGTTCCAATGAATGATAACCGCTAAATGATAACCGCGGGCGTCAATATAGAGATCGACGCCGATAATCCGGGCCCGCGCGCTTGGCGCTTCCGCGCCACTCCGTTAAACTGCCGCACGACGATCATGCTCCTCCTCGACCGTCCCCTCCGAAGCGTCAGCAAGGCACCGTGGAAATCTTAGGCATCGACGTCGGCGGCTCGGGCATCAAAGGCGCCCCGGTGGACGTACGGACGGGCGAGCTCACGGACGAGCGGATGCGGATCAGGACGCCCGAGGGCGCCCAACCGGAGCCCGTCGCCGACGCCGTGGCTTCCGTCGTGGCTCATTTCGGGTGGAACGGTCCCGTCGGGTGCTGCATTCCCGCTCGGGTGAAGCATGGGATCGCGACCACCGCCGCCAATATCGACGCCTCGTGGATCGGCACGCATACAGCAAACCTGTTTTCGGAGGCGTCCGGCTGCCCGTTCGTCGTGCTGAACGACGCGGACGCCGCCGCCATCGCCGAGATGCACTTCGGCGTGGGCATGGACGTCGACGGCACCGTACTGCTCCTGACGTTCGGAACGGGCATCGGATCGGCGCTCTTCGCCGATCGGGTTCTCGTCCCCAATACGGAGCTCGGACACCTGTACCTCAACGGAATGGTGGCTGAACACTACGCCTCCGACCGGGTGCGAAAGGAGGAGAATATCGGCTGGGAGGGCTGGGCGGAGCGCGCTCAGCAATACCTGGATCATGTCGAGCGACTGCTCGACGTCGACACCATCATTCTGGGAGGCGGTATCAGCAAACCCGACAAAAAAGAAAAATACCTTCACCTTCTCGACACCCGCGCCCGGCTTCTTACCGCCGAGCTCGAGAACAAGGCGGGGATCGTCGGCGCCGCCTACTCGGCACGGGTGCTGGCCGACGTCGCTGCGAACCCGTCACGCGATCAGCGAACGTCCTGATCCACGTGCCATTCGCGAGCAAGCTGCTGAATGAAGTCGACCTCTCCCATCACGATGGTGCCGTCGGCCGATGCAATATCAGCGAGATCGTTTAAGATGGCAATCCGCGTTTTTTTCGGCATCTCGTCACCCACCGATGCAATCGCTGCTTCGAGCATCTGGTCGCCGGATGCACCCATATAGACGAGCATGACCTCACGCATGATGGACTTGATGCGGTCGACACCGAAATCGTCGTGCCATTCACTCAGCTTCCGAGCCATAGCGTCCACCTCGCTCGTATCGAGCTCCTTGTCCGCGCCATGCGTCAGAGCAAGGTAGATCAGCGCCAGATCGTGCGTGACGGTCCAGTCCGGATAGTCTTCCTTCCCTGTCTTCATTCGCTTGTGCTTCTATCTGTGGAGCTACTCTGTCGGGCGGTGTCAGCGATGAGGCGACCGTATCTGGTCCTCCGTGGCGAACCGTCGACGCGCAACGGCCTTGTCGGCGGCGCGGCGCATCCACGCGGTCTCCCATCTACGCATCATACCGCGCGCCGGGGGGCCGTGCAAAGTCTATCTTCATTTTACGCAATCGTGACAACATGAGCGATCTCGAGGCCACCTATCGTATCGAAGAGGACGGCCCCGCCGAAGACCGGGCGGAGTCGGTGCTGCTCGAACAGACGATCGAGACGCCCCGGTCGGTCGCCGAACGCTATCCGTTCGTGCGCGAACACATGATGGGCCGCGTGCGGCGGATCGCCTCCGACGAGGCCGGAGGCCTCCTGGCGACGCTGTCGCTGCCGTTCATCACGGCAGCCGTCGATCCGGCTCAGTTCTTGAACGTGCTCTTTGGCAATTCGTCTCTGCACGCCGGGGTCACGCTGGAGGACTTCACGCCGCCCGGCTCCGTGACCGACCTGCTGAAAGGGCCGCGGTACGGAATAGAGGGGTTCCGAGATCGAGCGCGCATCTCGGATCGGCCTCTTACGTGCAGCGCCCTCAAACCCGTCGGCCTCTCCCTCGATGAGCTCGGCGCGATCTGCCGCGATCTCGCCGAGGGGGGCATCGACCTGATCAAGGACGACCACTACCTGGGAGATCATTACTTCGCGCCCTTCGACGATCGCGTACGGATCTGTCAGGCCGTGGTCGAGGACGTCGCCGGGCGAACGGGGCGCCGCCCGCTCTACATCCCCAACCTTTCGGGAACGCCCGACCAGGTGAAACGGCAGGCCGCGGCCGCACAGGAGGCGGGCGTCGCCGCCGTCATGATGGCGCCCATGCTGCTCGGCCTGCCCTCCTTTTACGAGGTATGCCGAACGGAGCTCGAAATCCCGGTGCTCGCCCACCCGAGCTTCAGCGGAGCGGCATCGATTCGAACGGCGACCCTCCTCGGCAAGCTGTTTCGGCTCTACGGTGCGGATGCCGTGATCTTCGCCAACTACGGAGGGCGGTTCAGTGTCCCGCCCGGCGTCTGCCGGGAGATCGCAGACCGCCTGCGCGAGCCGTGGCTCGATCTTAAGCCGGCCTTCCCCGTTCCCGCCGGCGGCATGAACGCCGACCGGTCATCCGAGCTCGTCCGATTCTTCGGGCTGGACGTCATTCTGCTGGTGGGCGGATCGCTCCTCGAAGCCGGCGATGCGCTGCGTGAGAAGACGCAGCGCTTTACGGACAGCGTGCGGACGGCCGCCGCCGCCGTCTCGAGTGCAACATAGGGCGAACCGTCAGGCCGCGAAGCGCAGAGCATGCTGCTGCCCGTGCACCCGCCCAACATGGCCCGACCAGGAACAACGCGGCGCCTCCGCCATACGCCGAGCGATCGACCGAACCGACTCGAATCACGCCGGCCAACACGAAAATGAGCACCAACGTAGAGCGCGCCCGTTCCTCCGCCCTGGGCGGAAGGCTTCGCAAGTTTCGAACGTCGGAGCATGGATACCGGTGGGATGACGTGGCCTTGAAGCGCTACAAACACGAAGGCACCCATTTCAGGGACGTTTCCCGCCAGACGCTCTTCTCGAGAGCGGACGATCAGCCGTGCGAGCTCCGCTACTTTGAGATCCGTCCGGGCGGCCACTCCACCTTCGAACGGCATGAGCACACGCACGCGGTGGTGATCCTGCGCGGCCGCGGCCGGGCCGTCCTCGGCGATCAGGTCGCCGACGTGTCGGCGTTCGATCTGCTCAGCGTGCCTCCGCAGACCTGGCACCAGCTCCTGGCGGACGAGGACGCCCCGCTCGGCTTTCTCTGTCAGGTACCGTGCGAGCGGGATCGGCCGACGCGGCCTACGGCGGCGGAGCGAGAAGCCCTGCTCGACCATCCGAATCTGCGCGGCGTCGTTCGCCTCTAATTACGCACCTTCACCCTCTCTCGCCCATGAGTACGACTCTGACGGACCTCCAGCACCGCGTCGAATCACTGGCCGGCACGGGCGATCTGCCGAGCGACGCGCGGGCCACGTTCGACGACGTCATCCACGCGCTCAACGAGGGCCGTGCGCGCGCCGCCTCGCGCGCCGCGGACGGCGCATGGACCGCGCATGCGTGGGTCAAGAGCGCCATCCTGCTGGGCTTCCGACTCGGGGAACTGACCGACTACTCCACGGACCGCTTCCCTTTCTTCGACAAGGACACCTACCCGCTCAGACCGATGCGCCGTGCCGATCAGGTACGCATCGTTCCGGGCGGATCGTCCGTGCGCACCGGCTCCTACCTGGCGCCCGGGGTGGTGTGCATGCCGCCGATGTACGTTAACGTCGGCGCCTACGTGGACGAAGGCAGCATGGTCGACTCCCACGCTCTCGTAGGCAGCTGTGCTCAGGTCGGCAAGCGCGTCCACCTCTCCGCCGCGGTGCAGATCGGCGGCGTCCTCGAACCGGTGGGCGCCCTGCCGGTGATTGTCGAGGACGACGTCTTCGTGGGCGGGGGCTGCGGCCTCTACGAAGGCTGTCTCGTTCGGTCGGGCGCCGTGCTGGCCCCGGGCGTCGTCCTGACCAGTTCCACCCGGATCTACGATCTGGCTCGTGAACGCACCATCGAACGCAGCGAGAAGGGGATTCTGGAAGTACCCGAAAACGCCGTCGTCGTGCCGGGCTCGCGCGCCGCGAGCGGACCCTTCGCCGAGCGGCATGGACTCTCCCTCTACGCGCCGGTCATCGTCAAGTATCGCGATCGAAAAACGGATGCCGCCACGACGCTCGAAGCGTCGCTGCGGTGAATGGCAGCGCCGGGGCGAGCGGCACGCTCGAGATTCGGGCCAAGTGCCTGAGACGAACGGCGCCGGAGCGGCGGCTACCTGGTGATAGAGACGGTGTCGGGCACGATGAACGCATCCGGAAAGCGTTGCTCGAGATACTGGCGCGCACGCTCGGCGCGCTCGCGCGAGGCAAAATTGCCGATCCGGACACGGTAATACGGCTGCATGTAGACGACGTAGATTGGCAGGTCGCCGGCGTAGGATGGCGCGGGCTGCTCGTCGGCGCGCAGCCATTCCTTCACCTCCTCCTCGATCTCGACGGCCGTCCCCTTGTCCAGCGACGAGTGCACCTGGATGCGAAATCCCTGCACCTCGGACGTGACGCCTTCGTCGGCTCGTCCCTCCATCAACCGCTCCGGCACGTCGTGCTCGAACGACGGGGCGGGCGCCAGATCCGGTTCTTCATAGGGCGTCGGATCGAAATCCTCGTACTGGGCCATATCTACCTCCGGCGTCGGGAGCTCGTCGGCCTCTTCGGCCGGCTCGGTCGCCTCTCGCAGCCCGGCACAGGCGGATACGAAAACGAGCAGCACCGCAATCATCGCCGGCTTCCAATACATCCGCGTCATGGTCATGATACCAGATTCTAATCTTACCGGGTACATCCGTTCGTTCAGACGGTATCGTACGTACGAAACGACGTACTGTGGGTCGGAGCCGTAGCAGGCCCGACGCAGCTCGAGGGTCGGAGACGTCGAGCCGACACTGCCTGCTACCGACGAAGGAACGGTGATGATCCGCTGCCGGCCGAAGCGCTACCGGCCTCCGCTTCGCTCGAGGCCCTGCAGGATGGCCACGGACGCGCTCGTACCGATTCGCGTGGCGCCGAAGGCAATCATCTTCTGCGCATCCTCGGCCGAACGGATGCCCCCCGAAGCCTTCACGCCCATCTCCCGGCCGACCGTACGGCGCATGAGCGCCACGTCGGACGCGGTGGCACCCCCTCTCGAGAAGCCGGTGGAAGTCTTGACGAAGTCGGCGCCGGCTTTCCGTGCAAGCAGGCACGCGATTACCTTTTCCTCGTCGCCGAGAAGGGCCGTCTCCAGAATCACCTTGACGGTCGTTCCGGCAGCTCGGACGGCATCCACGACGGCGCGGATGTCGGCTTCCACATAATCGTACTCCCGGCTCCTGAGCATGCCCACATTCAGCACCATGTCCACTTCCGCGGCTCCGTCACCTACGGCGAGCTCAGCCTCGCGAGCCTTCGTCTCAGGACGCGAGGCGCCAAGGGGGAACCCGACGACCGTACAGGCCGCGGCGGACGCTCCGGCCAGCCACGCCGAGGCCAGCGCCACGTAGCACGGATGCACGCACACCGAAGCAAAGCAGAACCGCCTCGCCTCGTCGCACAGAATGCGGATCTCCTCGACGCTCGTCTCAGGCTGGAGCGCCGTGTGGTCGATGAGGCGGGCGAGCGGCGGCGCGATGTCGCAGGCGGAGCGGTCTGCATCGTCGGCGCGAAGGCCCAGTCGAGCGGCGCCGGCTTCGACCAGTCGGCGAAGCGTCCGTTCGATCACGTCGCGTGGCGGGCTGGACGCCGGTTCGGCTCCGAACCGGCTCGCCCAGCGACGTACCATCTCTTTCTGTTCCTGGTCGTTCATCTCGCCGGAAGATAGCGAGCGACGCGGATATCAGCATGCGGTGCGTCCGCTCTCCCGTTCCTACGGCAGCGGCGCATCCCGCTGTTCCACGCAGCGGACGTTCGGTAACGACGGCCGCAGCTCGCTACCTGGCCACGATGGCGTCGAGATCATAGCGACGACGCTTCTCCCAGAGCGTCTTCTTCGATATGCCGAGCAGATCGGCAATCTCCGTGTACGGGGCGTCGTACTCCTGCAGCGTGTGAAGAATGTAGGCCCGTTCCAGATCCTCGAGCGACGCACCCGACGGAAAGTTGAACGCGCCCCCGGCCGGCATCTCCTGGAGGGGATCGGAGATCGAAAGATTAAGATCCGACGGCCCGATGTGCGCCTGCTGGGCAAAGATCATGGCCCGCTCGATCACGTTACGGAGCTCTCGGACGTTGCCGGGCCACGAGTGGCTCATCAGCTTCTCTTCCGCGGCGGGGTCGAGTCCGACGATCTCACGATTCAGCTCATGATTAAACTCCTCCACGATGCTGTTCGCCAGCGCGAGGATGTCGCCGTTCATGTGGCGAAGCGGCGGCAGGTGAAGGTTGACGACGTTGATCCTGTAATACAGGTCCTTCCGAAACTCCTTGTTCTTGACGCGATCCTCGAGGTGAGCGTTCGTGGCGCAGAGGATGCGCGTCGTCACTCGAAGATCGTCGACGCCCCCGAGGCGCCTGAACGTGCGGCTTTCGAGAAAGGAGAGCAGCTTCGCCTGCAGCACCATGCTCATCGAGTCGATCTCGTCGAGAAAGACAGTACCACCATCGGCCAGTTCCAGCAGTCCGGGCTTCGACGCGCGCGCGTCCGTAAAGGCGCCTTTCTCGTACCCGAACAGCTCGGCCTCCAGCAGGTTGTCGGGCAGTGCCGCACAGTTGATCTCCATAAATCGTCCGGCATTGTAGGACGAGGTATTATGGATCGTCTCGGCGACCAGGTTCTTGCCCGTGCCCGTCTCCCCGGTGATCAGCACGATCGTATTAGGAACGTCCTGGAGCGTGCCGATCGTCTCGCGTACCTTCACGACCCCGGGGCTGCTGCCCAGAATTTGGCGGGTGGAGACGGAAGCCCGCTCCGTAGAGGTCGGTGGTTCCGACGGCGGCTTCTCCTCATAGAGATCGAGCGCCTTCCCGATGAGGGCGCGCATCTCCTCGAGGTTGATCGGCTTTTGAAGATAGTGGAACGCTCCGAGCCGCATCGCCTCGACGGCCGTCGTGACGGAGGAGTGGGCCGTCATGATGATGACGGGCACGTTCAGCTTGCGCGTGCGAAGCTCCTGCATCATTTCGATACCGTCCATACCCGGCATCATCAGGTCGGTGACGACCAGGTGGGGCTTCTTGGACGCGTCTGCCGCCTCGAGCATGTTCGCCGCGCTCCCGAAGGAGCGCGCGTCGAACCCTTCTCGAGTGAGCACGTTGACGAACATGTCGCCAATTTTCGGTTCGTCGTCGACGATGTAGATTCGTTTTTTCACAGGATGAGGGGCTGCCGCCAGAATGAGAGGTAGATTCGTAACGGTGGTATCGGCAGGCCTCCACAGATTTAAAGCGCCGGATTACATTTTTACAGGCATGACGACGGGTAGCCCTCCGGCCACTGCCTCGAAGCGAACGTAGGTGGCTCCCTCCGTCAGGACCTCTCCATCGGCCTGTACCGGTACCGGCCTCTTTGATCTGATCTCCAGAACGTCGACGCGGGCCATCGCGACCTCCCGCGCGTTTTCGTGACCTCCTCCTCGGAGAACGTGCGGAAGCAGACTGAGAATCCGACCCATACCCGCGTGGCGCACGACGCAGACGTCCAGCAGCCCGTCCACGACGGAAGCGTCGGGCGTTAGATACAATCCGCCGGCCGCACGTCGCCCGTTGCCCGCCAGCGCGAGCAGCACGTCTTCCTCCAGCCCACCCACGCGCGTACCGGACCGGTAAAAATCCACCGCCGCACGTGGAGACTCCCAGGCGGGCAGCGTCCGGAACACGGCGAGGAGGTATCGAACCGCGCCGCACGGGATCTTGAAGCCGGCGGCCGCGGCCGCTACCTTGGCGTCGAATCCGGCTCCGGCCACGTTGACGAATACGGCGGAGCCGTCGGCCGCGGGCCCTTCCCAGCGTATCCGTCCGTAATCGACCCGTCGGGGTTCGGTCGTCCGGAAGACGTGCAGGAGGGCATCGAGCCGGCGCGGAAGGTCGAACATCCTGGCGAAGTCGTTGCCCGTTCCCGACGACACGACGCCGAGATGCGCCTGGGCGCCGCCGCGGAGGAGACCGGAAACAACCTCGTGGATGGTACCGTCTCCGCCTACCGCAACGACGATGTCGCTACCGGCCGCGGCGGACGCTGCGAGTGCCGTCGCGTGCCCCCGGCGCTCGGTGTAGAGGAAGCGGCTGTCGAGACCCTGCATGTGCGCGGCAGCTTCCAACGGATTGCCGGCCGCGCGGAAGCGTCCTCTTCCCGCATGGGGGTTGACGATGAACGTATACGTCATACTGATATCCGGATGCACTGCCGTCCAACATACGTCACCCGGCTCATACTTCTCATGCTGCTCGCGTGCGGCTGCCGCTCCGAGGAGCCGCCGCGCACGCACGCCGTAAGCGACGATCTCGGACGCACGATCGACGTGTCTCTGCCGGTCGCGCGCGTCGCCACGCTGGCGCCCAGTCTTACGGAGATGGTCTTCGCCGTAGGCGGCGGCGACCGCCTAGTCGGTGCAGGCATCCCGGATGACTATCCCCCCGAGGTCGACGCGCTGCCTCGCTATAGCACCTACCCCATCGATTTCGAGGCGCTGACGGCCCTCCAGCCGGATCTGGTCCTGGCCACCACCCAGGTGAACAGTCCGCGCGCCGCCGAGACGCTCGCCGCCGTGGGCATTCCGACCTACTTCCTGTCGTTCAACAGTCTGGATGACGTCTTCAAAGCCATGGAGATCACCGGCCGCCTGCTGGGCACCTCCGAAACAGCTCGAGCCGCCGTAGACTCTCTGAAGCGGTCTGTCGCCGAGCTTCGACGTCGAACCCGAGACGTGGAGCCCAGGCCGAGCGTCCTCTTCCTGATCGGGCCCGAAACGCTCTACTCGTTCGGCAAACCGAGCTATATTCACGAACTCGTGGACCTCGCCGGAGGCCGCAGCATCACGAAAGAGCTGGATGCCGCAGCCCCCGTGCTCTCCGAAGAATACGTGCTGACCAGCGCGCCGGACGTGATCGTGGGCCCGTGGGAAGAACAGGTGGGGCCGTCGATCTTGCTGGACCATCATCCCGCCTGGGATGCCGTCCCGGCGCTTCGTGAGGGCCGCGTATACGGCGTTGAGGCTGATCTGGTGGAACGGCCCGGGCCCCGCCTGGTGGAAGGCGCCTACGAACTGGCAACAAGACTGCATCCCGACCTCTTCTCGACGCCGTACAAGCCTCTCCATTGATGCCCAGCTTCCGGCTTGGAGTCGTTCTCGTTCTGCTCGTGGCCGTGTCGATGCTCTGCGGCGTCGCCTTCGGCAGCGAACACGTGGACTTTGCCGGTGTGCTGGCCGTGCTGGCTCGTCGGCTGGGCCTGGTCACGGATGTCACCGTATCCGACGCCGTGGATGCCATCGTCTGGAAACTGCGCATGCCCCGCGTCGTGCTCGCCGCCGTCGTCGGTGGAGGGCTCTCGATCATCGGCGTCGCCATGCAAACGCTGGTCCGCAATCCGCTGGCCGAGCCGTACATCCTGGGCATTTCGGGCGGCGCCGCGGCCGGCGCCTCGCTCTTCTACCTCGGATTCCTGCCCCCCCTGCTCTCTCGTGCGGTCTCCATGCCCCTCGCGGCATTTCTGGGAGGCCTCCTCTCCATCACGATCGTCTACATGGTCGCGCGGTCCGGGTCGACGGTGTCGGTGGCCCGCCTTCTGCTGGCCGGCGTCGCGATGGCGGCCCTTATGGGCGCCGTCACGGCCCTGGTCACCTTCGCGTCGCCGGAGCCGGATAAGCTGCGCGCCGTGCTGTTCTGGCTTCAGGGATCGCTCGCCGGAACGCGATGGGGGGCCGTCCCCCTCCCTGCCGTGGTGGCCGTCTCGGGGCTCTGTTTGCTGCTGGCGCTGAGCAGGCCGATGGATGCCATGCTCCTCGGTGAAGAGCCCGCCTTCAGCCTGGGCGTCCCCATGGAACGCATCAAGCACGTGCTGATCGGTCTGGCGGCACTCGTCACGGGCACGCTGGTCGCCACGTCCGGCGCCATCGGATTCGTCGGACTCATCGTACCTCACGTCGTGCGATTCTTTACCGGCGTTACGCACCGCAGGCTCGTTCCGGCGAGCTTCCTCCTCGGAGCCGTCTTCCTGATTTGGGCCGATCTCGCCGCCCGGGTCATGCTGCCCTCCCAGGAGCTCCCCGTCGGTGCCGTGACAGCCATTTGCGGGGTTCCGTTCTTTCTGGCGCTGCTGCGACGCAAGCAGTATCGATTCCAGACGTCCTGACGAGAGATACGCGCCCCCAAACATCTCTGTGAGGGGGGCGTATATGCAAAGCCCGATCGAACGTAGGTCCCAATAGATCATCCGCATGCCAGAGACGGACGCGCTCTCCGCAGGGCGCCGTGACGAACAGCTAGCCCGCTCGGAGGACGGCCGTCCGCAGCGCGACTTCTCGCTGAAGCAGATTCGCGGGGTCGTCGACGAGGAGCTCGACGCGTTTCGGCGCTATTTCCGCGACTCCGTTCGCTCGGAGGGCCGCCTGCTCGACAAGGTGACGCAGTACATGCTGCGTCAAAAAGGTAAAGAGATGCGGCCCCTGCTCGTGCTGCTCTCCGCCAAACTGTGCGGACGGGTGAACGATTCTACCTATCGAGCGGCCGCACTCGTCGAGCTCATGCATACGGCCACGCTCGTTCATGACGACGTCGTCGACACGGCCGAGCGGCGGCGCGGCGTTTTTTCCATCAACGCCCTCTGGAAAAACAAGATCGCGGTTCTGTTCGGCGACTTTCTCCTCAGCCGCGGACTTCTCCTCTCTCTTGATTACGGCGACTACGAACTCCTGCACGTCCTCTCCGACGCCGTTCGGCGCATGAGCGAGGGTGAGCTGCTTCAGATCGAGAAGTCGCGCCATCTCGACATCGACGAAGAGACGTATTTCCGTATCATATCCGACAAGACGGCGTCGCTCATCGCGGCGTGCACCGGCTGCGGCGCGCTCAGCGCGACCGACGACCGCGACGTCGTCGAAGCCATGCGCGAGGTCGGCGAGCAGCTGGGCCTGGCATTCCAGATCCGGGACGACCTGTTCGACTACGGCGTCGAAGACGTGGGCAAGCCGACCGGCATCGACCTTCAGGAAAAGAAGATGACCCTGCCGCTCATTCACGGTCTCCGGGAATCGTCCCGGCGAGATCGCCGTGCGATCCTGAAAATCGTTCGCCAGAAGAAGAAGTCGCGCCGGGACGTGCGCGAGGTCGCACGGTTCGTGGAAGAGCACGGAGGGATCGCCTACGCACGCGAGAAGATGCACGACCACGCCGAGGCGGCACGCAGACGGTTGAGAACCTTTCCGCCGACAACGGCCCGCGATGCCATGCTCGGCCTGGTCGACTATACCGTCCGCCGCAGCAAGTAGCCCGCTACGCCCATGCTCCATCTCTTAGGTACCGGCGCGGCCATAAGCGATCCCCATCGCACCACCACGATGCTGGCCGTCACGTCGGAGCGTGATACGTTGGTCGTGGATTGCGGAGGAGACGTGGTACAGCGGCTGCTCGCCGCCGGAATCGATCTGGAGACGATATCCGCACTGATCGTCACGCACGAACATCCCGACCACGTGAGCGGCTTTCCGCTTTTCATGGAAAAGATCTGGATCGCAGGCCGACGGCGTCCGATCCCGGTCTTCGGGATCAAGCCCGCCGTCGATCAAGCGCGTCGCGTGTTCGAGGCGTTCGACACCTCTTCGTGGGACCTGCCGGAGATCCAGTGGAACGAGATCGCCCTGGAGGAATCGGCACCGGTGCTCGACACCGACGCCTGGAACGTCCAGGCCTCCCCCGGCCGGCACGGCGTACCCGTGGTAGGTCTGCGAATCACCTCGCGCCGATCCGCTACGACAGTGTCCTATTCATGCGACACCGAACCGTCCGAAATGATCGAACGGCTGGCCCGGGACGCGGAGATTCTCGTGCACGAGGCCAACGGCGAAGGAGCGGGGCATTCCTCGGCTGCCCAGGCCGCCGGGATCGCCCGTCGGGCAGGCGTCGGGCGCCTTCTCCTCGTGCACCTTCCCCCCGCCCTTCCCGAGGCGCACGTGCGCGCGGCCCGCTCCGTATTTGAAGCGACGCAGGTCGGTGAAGAGCTGGGCGCATACGACTTCTAGAACGACTGCTCAGGCTTCCCCTTCACACAACGCAAAGACGGAACGAGGTCGTTTCTTGTCGGACTTCCGCACCTCCTGATAGTCCTCTATCATCTCGAAATCCTCGAGTACCTCCTCGATCACGTCGCGAAGATAGTCGCGCCGTTCTTCGAGAACCTCCACAAGGGCGTTCTTCAGTAGCCGTTTCAGTCCATCTTCCGTAAATTGGAGCTCGGACATGGGATGCTGCCTCGTTTGCAGAAACTTCAGCGGGGGACGATCTAGCCGATGAGACGGATTCGTGGTAGCTGCACGCCGGCAGACCGATCGCGGGATGCAACATAGAACGCGGCGCCGCGGTCCGAAAGTCACTTCTACGTACCGGGCGCCTCGGCGTGCGCACGCCTGATCGAAGCGGATCGAAAGACACCCGGACGGCCTGGAATGATTCTTGAACGTGTAACTCCTGCAGCGCCTCCCGCTCAGAAGAGGGCGGTTGAACAATTCAGCCGGTTTATCGACAGCCTTCCGGAGCATCCAGGTCGTGGGGGCGGCACGGTGGAGAACAGCGAACCGTCTTGCGGGGGTCGGCTTCGGCGAGCTCCTTACGGCTGCACGCCGTAGGATGGAACCAGGGCTCCCTGCCGGCGTCTATGACGCGGCGGCGGACGGGTCGCGGGCCGCCGTTTTCTACGGACCCGCTCGATGCGATACGGATCGGTTTTGAGAGAATAAGACGACGCATTCGTCGGAGCAGTAATTATGTCTTCCAACCTTCGTTCACGCGGCGGCCTCCTCAGCCTGTTCGCCGGCGTATTCGCGCTGGTACTCGTGCTTTCAGGCTACAGTATCAAGCTGGCTGACCCGTCGGACGTCCCGACGACGAGCCATCCGACGGTGGTGCAGGACGGGGCTGAGATTTACATGACGCGCTGCATGTCCTGCCATCAAATGAATGGCGGCGGCGTGCCGGGCGTCTTCCCTCCCCTGAATGGGACGGAGTGGGTGACGGGTGATAAGGGCCGCCTCATCCGCGTGATCCTGAACGGGGTGACCGGCAAGATCGAGGTCAACGGAGAGGCCTACAGCGGCGCCATGCCGCCGTGGGGCTCCTTCCTGAACGACGAAGAGATGGCCGACCTTCTCAATTACATCCGTACCTCGTGGGATAACGAGGCGCCGGAGGTATCGCCGGAGGAGGTCGAGAAGGTGCGGGAAGCGGTCGCCGACCGCAAGGATCCGTGGACGGCCGAAGAATTGGACGACCCGGCGAATCAGGGCATCCCCGGCGAAGACTCGAATGACGCCTCCGGCGAATAGCCCGTCGACCGCACGCCGCTCCGGCGTCGGAGAGGTGCTCCACACGGAGGGCCTTTTTCGGTCGGATCAGGTCTGGATGACGCCGGGATTGAACCGCTCCACGTCGGGATTCAGGTCCGCCATCTCTATCCCGAGGCTGATCCAGCTACGCGTCTCGACGGGATCGATAATCTCGTCCACCCACATGCGGGCTGCTGCGTAATAAGGCGTCGTCTGCCGGTCGTAGCGGGCCTCTATCGAAGAGAGCAGCGCCTCGCGCTCGCTCTCCGAAATCGACTTTCCCTTTTTTTCAAGGGCGCGCATCTGAATCTGGAGCAGCGTCTTTGCGGCCTGGGCTCCGCCCATCACCGCCACCTTCGCGCTGGGCCATGCGAGCATCAGGCGGGGGTCGTAGGCCCGGCCGCACATGGCGTAGTTGCCGGCTCCGTACGAGTTCCCCAACACCACGGTGAACTTCGGCACGACCGAGTTGGCGACGGCGTTGACCATCTTGGCCCCGTCTTTGATGATGCCGCCCTGCTCGGCGCGTTTTCCGACCATGAAGCCCGTTACGTCCTGCAGAAAGACGAGAGGGACGCGCTTCTGGTTGCAGCTCATCACGAACCGGGCCGCTTTGTCGGCCGCGTCCGAGTAGATCACGCCGCCAACCTGCATCTCGCCGCGTCCATTGCGGACAACCGCCCGCTGGTTGGCGAGGATCCCCACACTCCATCCGTCGATGCGGGCATAGCCGGTAAGCAGCGAGCGGCCGTAGTCCGCCTTGTACTCCGTCCATGACGTCGCGTCTACGATTCGCGCGATCACTTCGCGCATCTCGTACGGCTGGTTGGATTCGGTCGGCATGAGCCCATAGAGCTCGTCGCTGGAAAACGCCGGCTCCAGCACCCGCGCCCGGTCGAATCCCGCCCGCGGGCGCCGGCCATAGTGGGATACCAGCTCACGCACCTTGTGGATGCACGCTTCATCGTCCGCCATCCGATAATCGGTGACGCCCGAAATCTCGGAATGCGTCCGCGCACCGCCGAGGGTGTCCGCGTCGACGTCCTCCCCGATGGCGGCCTTTACGAGGTAGGGACCGGCGAGATAGACCGAGCCCGTGCCCTCTACAATCAGCGCCTCATCGCTCATGATAGGAAGGTACGCGCCGCCGGCGACGCAGCTTCCCATGATGGCGGCGATCTGCGGTATGCCCTTGCTGGAGAGGCGCGCGTTATTCCGAAAGATGCGGCCGAAATGCTCCTTATCCGCAAAGATCTCATCCTGCATCGGAAGGTACACGCCGGCCGAGTCGACGAGATAGATAATCGGCAGGTGGTTTTCGAGCGCGATCTCCTGAGCGCGAAGATTCTTCTTCACCGTGATCGGAAACCACGCCCCGGCCTTCACGGTGGCGTCATTGGCCGCGATCATGCAGAGCCGACCGCTCACGCGACCGATTCCCATGACGGTGCCGCCGGCCGGACACCCTCCCTCCGCCTCGTACATCTCGTGACCGGCAAACAGGCCCAGCTCCCGGAAGTCGTCCCGCTCGTCGACGACGGCCGCGATGCGCTCACGCGTCGTCATCTTACCTCGCTCGTGCTCGCGCTCGACGCGCCTCGCACCACCGCCGCGACGTATTTCGTCGATGCGTTCCTGCCGTCGCGCCAGCAGATCGAGATACGCCTCGCGTCGCCGTTCGTACGAAGCGTCTTCGGTGACCGCCGATCCGATTGGATCGGCCTTAACGGGTCGTACCATGGTGCCACCCTGCAAAAAAAAGCCCGGCACCGAAGGCCGGGCTTCTTGCTACGCTATAGCGTTCGAGACAAGCTGATGCACGAAACGACTACAAAATCGCGCTCATTTTGTTGAGGATTTCTCCTCGCGATTCGCCGGTCTTCTTATGAATGAGATTGATCATCTTCTGGAGGCTGCCGCGCGCCCGCTTCATCTCCTTGTCGTCGAACTCCGTGCCTTCCCAGATCGTCTCGATCTGCCCCTTGACACGTCGCCAACTCTCATTCATGCGCTTCGTCGCCATGATATCGTT
>CAZXHQ010000009.1:0-4077 GCA_964640145.1 uncultured Rhodothermales bacterium
CGTCGACGACGCCGCGCATCATGTCGATGAGCTGCTCGGTGACCGACTCGTCGACTACCTCTTCGGCGAGCGGCTCCGCCTCAAACAGGTCGGTGCCGTTGCGGCCCTCGATCCGCAGCACGGTGATGGGTTTTCGGTAGATGCCGCCTCCGGCGAGCGTCGCGTAGCCCGTGACCATGTCGAGTAGTGTGACGGAGCTGGTACCGAGCGCGATCGAGGGCACTTCGTCGAGCGCGCGCCGCACGCCGGCTCTGCGGGCCAGGTCGGCGACGCGCTTCGCACCGACTTCGGCTACGAGCCGAGCAGAGATCGTATTCACCGATTGCGAGAGTCCCTCCCGCAGGGTCATCCGGCGCCCCGTGACCTCGCCGGCGTTCGCGGGGCGCCATACCCCGCCTTCGGGGAGGTCGATGGCGACCGGGCGATCGACGAATCGATCGTTCGGCGCGTATCCCATCTCCAGCGCGGCCGCATAGAGGAACGGCTTGAACGTCGATCCCGCCTGCCGACGGGCCTGCGAGACGTGGTCGAATTCTCCCCGTTCAAAATCTCGGCTGCCGACCCACGCCTTCACGTGGCCGGTCCGCGGCGCGATCGCCAGGAAAGACGCCTCGAGGCGCGTGACGGCGGCGCGGAGCGAGTCGGAAAACGCCGAATGGCTGCGAAGCGAGTCGATCGCCAGCGAATCCGCCAGGCCCGCATGTACCAGGCTGCGATACCGCGCGGTCTTGCGGATGGTCGCGCCTACGAGCGAGTCGCGGCTGTTCCAGAAGTGAACGAACGGTTCGACCTCGCCGCGACGACGCAAGTAGGACTCGGCGTTCGTGGAATAGACGCGATACGACGCGCGGCCCCACTCCACATCCGCAACGGCCTGCAGAGCCTCCGACTCATTCACCACGGCTTCCTGGGCAAGCTTCTGCATGCGAAGATCTAACGTCGTATGAACGACCAGGCTGTCGTCGTAGACGTTGTAGCCGTTCTCGTCCGCCCAGGCGACGAGCCACCGGCGTACGTGCTCGGTGAAGTGCGGAGCGCGGCTGTCGCGGATCGGCTGCCTCCTGAAGTCGACGGCGAGCGGGACGTCGATGAGCCGCTCGTAGTCCTCCTCCGCTAAGGTCCCCAGCCGGCTCATCTGCGCGAGAACGAGATTTCGCCGCTCGACCGCTCGATCGGGGTTTCGAACCGGGTTGTAATGAAACGTGCCCTTGAGCATTCCGACGAGCGTGGCGCTCTCGAGCACGTCGAGCTCGGAGGCATGCTTGCCGAAATACGTCCGGGCTGCCGTCTCGATCCCCACGGCATTGTACAGGAACGGAACCGTATTTACGTACGACTCGAGGATCTCTCGCTTCGAATAGACGGCTTCGATCCTGAGCGCCGTAATGATCTCGCGCAGCTTGCGGTCGAGCGTGAGGCGGCGCCCGACCTCGTCCGGAAAAAGATTGCGCGCCAGCTGCTGCGTGATCGTCGATCCGCCTTGCAGCTCACCCGCGACCGTCTTGATCCCCGCACCGAGGATCCGGTGGACGTCGATGCCGACGTGATCGAAGAAGCGCCGGTCTTCCGTGATGAGAAGGGCGCTGATGAAATGCGGCGAGACGTCCTCCAGGGCGACCCATTCTCGGTTGACCCGGCGGTAACGCGTGATGACCTCGCCGCGAACGTCGAGCACCACGGCCGGATGCCGAAGGCCGACCTCGCGAATCGCCTCGCGGCCCGGCGTGAACGGGATGAGCACGATCACGTAGGCCGCGAGCGTCGCGACCGCCGCCGCGCCGGCGATCCCCGCGCCCCTGGCGCCGTGGAGCGCCCGCCGGCGAATCGGCACGTCGGGGTCGATCAGGACCACGAAGTAGTGCCTCAAAAAGCGGCGGAGCCTTGCCGTGTAGAGCCGATGATGGATGTCGATCCATCGATAGGCATAAACGACGCCGTCTCGCGCGCGGCGGCTTATCGGATGCGAAGCGGCGACCCGCTCCCGGGACCCATCGCGCAGCCGACCCAGGCTCGAATACAGACGCCGTACAGCTCGTTCGACCGGATGTCGGCGCGGACCAGGAGCGAGGACGCGGGCCGCCAGGGTCCAGATGGCGGCGAGCAGGACCAGAGCCTGATCCCCTACCTCGTCCGCCAGATTCCGGCCCGCCTCTCTCAGTCGCCGTATCCGGTCCAGCCTCCGGTGGAGACCGCTGCTGTGTATGTCAGAATCGTCCATTTCCGAACCGTTCATGGCGGAGACGCCGTCGGATGCTCTCCCGCGGCCAGCACAACCAAACGGGGAACGCTGCGGTATGCTTCTGCTCCCGACGCGACGAAGCTGTTAAAATGTGGAGCCTCACCGGCCGCGTGCCGGGCAATTCCGTCCAGACGCCGGCTGTTCTGCCAGCGCGAGCGTTCCTCCGAATCGTCCATGTCGGTCCAAGGCAGCTGGACGCCGCACGGCATTCGGCTACCGAGATCCTCACGCAATCGTCCACCGCGCCGTCGTGCTTTCGAGGCGCTCGGGCGGAGTGCGGCGCCCCGGGAGGGAGATGAGATACCCGACGACCAGTGTAACGCCGAGACCGATGGCCGTCGACCAGATGAAAGGGACCGGTTCGATTCCGAGCCGTTCGTAGAGCCGGGGAAGACCGAAATCGTTCTCGGTCACCATGAGGACGACGAGCGTCCCGATGATCGCCCCCATGAAGGCGCCGTGACCGTTCGCGCGCCTGGTCAGCATGCCGAGCAGAAAGAGACCGAGCAGCCCGCCGGCGAAGTAACCCATGAAGCTGAGGATGAGATCGATGAGCGGCGCTTCGGTACGCGCCGAGTAGATTCCGACGGCGATGCCCACGACGCCGGCCGTGACGACTACCACCTTCGCAAACCTCAATCGCTGCCGTTCGGTAACTTCCGGCTTGAACCGGGTCAGGAAATCGACGGTCAGCGCGGCCGCCAGTGAGTTCAGGGCCGAGTCGAGGCTCGACATGGCCGCGGCGAAGACGGCCGCCACGAGCGCCCCGGTGATCACGGGCGGGACCTGCGTGTTCACGAAGTGCGGCATGACCTGATCGGGCGTCAACCCTTCCGGAAGCAGCTGCGGATAATGCTGATAGAAGACGAAGAGGAAGACCCCGAAGAGCAGAGAGAGAAAGACGCCGAATGCACCGGCGGCTACGCCCAGAACCAGTGCTCCCTGCGCTTCTCGGGGGTTTTTGACGGTCATGTACCGCTGCACCGGCTGCTGATTCGTGCCGAAGAGCGAAAGAGCGAGAAGGCCGTATCCGAAGATAGCCGTCAGGATGCCGGTCCCGGACAAGGGGTCCTCCGTCTTGAAGACGTCGAGCTTTTCGAGCTGCCCGGCTTCGGCGAAGGCGGCTTCCCATCCACCCGGCGTTCCGACGACGACCACGGCCATGGAGGCGACGATCCCCGCGCTCATGATCGAGAATTGTATCACGTCGGTCCAGATGACCGCGGATATCCCGCCCATCACCGTGTAGACGATCGCGATGAGCCCGAAGATCACGACGGCCTCCTCCACGCCGTTCAGCCCCGGGATGACGTCGGTCGGGACCACGGCCGAGAAAAGCAGCGCCGCCCCGAAGAGAAGGGTCCCGGCCCTCAGTAAGACGGTGAGTGCGAACAGCGACGAGCCGAGGAGCCGAGTTTTGAGATCGAAGCGGGCCTCCAGATACTCGTATGCGGTGGTGAGGCCCTCAACCTTGTGAAAGAAGGGTATGAACAGGACGACGACGATGCCCGCCGCCAGGAAGTCACCGAGCTGATACTGGAGATACCACATGTCGGTGCTGTACGCGTACCCGGGCACGCCCAGCACGGACGCGGCCGAAAACGACGTAGCAATGATGGAGAGCCCGGCCGCCCACCACCGCACGTTCCTATTTCCGACGAAATAGGCCTCGGTATCCGTTTGGAGCCGATTGGCCCACACGCCGATGCCGACCATCGTGGCCACGTAGGCCGCGAGAACGATCCAGTCCGCAACATGCATTTCGATTCTTCGCCAGCTGATCCACCCGCCTGACCGAGCACTGTGACTGGCAGGGCACGGGCAAGTTCAGTCTCGGC
>CAZXHQ010000009.1:4177-16624 GCA_964640145.1 uncultured Rhodothermales bacterium
CACCCGCCTGACCGAGCACTGTGACTGGCAGGGCACGGGCAAGTTCAGTCTCGGCTTTCCCGGCCGAATGACGGTCCGGCCGGCGGTGCGATCAGTCGCCCGTACCGTTCCGGTCTTCCTCGTGCGCGATTCGATACGTCATGACGGGACACGGTGCGCGGCGAACGACGCGTTCAGCGACGCTCGTCGTCAGCGCCCGGCGAATGCCGGTCCGGCCATGCGTCATCATCACGATCAGATCCGCATCCTGTTCGGCGGCGGCCTCCACGACAGCCTCGTCGATGCGGTCGGGCGCTACGGATACGATGAAGCGAGCCTCGCCGGCTCCGTGTTCAGCGTACAGCCGGCGCAGTCTCTGCTCGACGTCGTCCTCCGGTGGATCCGCCGCCGCGTGCAGCACGACCACCTCCGCACCGTGGATCTTCCCAAGATCTGACGCGTGTTTGACCGCCTGCGCAGAAAACTCCGAAAAGTCCACCGGCACGAGGATCACGTCGATGCGGTCGCGCCCCATGCCCGGTCGAACAGTGACGGTCGGACATGGGCTGCGGCGAAGCACGCGTTCTGCCGTCGACCCGAGCACCTTCTCCACCGTCTTGCTGCGACCGTGGGTGCCGAGGACGATCAGGTCGATGTCGTTCTCTCCGGCAAAGGTGAGGATGCTCCGCTTCGGATCCGTGCTGTGTAGAATATCTCGGGTCAGCGTCACGCTCTTCCCATCGGCAAGCCGCTCCAGCTCACTCAGCCTGCGTTCGCTGTCGGCGTGCGCCTGCTTCATCTCATCCTTGACGATCGTCGCACCCGTAATGGTCTCCGTAGGGATCTCGATGTCGTGCATCAGATGCAACGCGGCGTCGTGCCGCTGAGCCAACAGCATCCCAAACCCGAATACGTCATCGGATACGTCGGAGAAATCGACGGGTATCAGCACGTTGCTGAACTTCGGCATCTGTCGGGAAACGCTGCTGGAGAAGAACTGACCGTATATTCATTTCGCGCTGCAACGCAACGCTCTCGTGGATTTACAGGATGCTCGCCGTCGTCGATCCGTTCGAATTGCAACGTTGCTGTGCGACAGAGTGAGACCGGACGCGGGGCGGCCTCCGAATTCGAACAGCTTGTAACGCATAGGCGGCACCGGGCACACCTCGTCCGAGTGGTGCGTAACCTGAAGGGTCGATAACGGGACGGCGCCGGCGTGAACACTTCCGGAGAGCGCACATTTACGGCGCCCCAGGCCATGGTCCATCACCTGCTGGCGATCGGCTACCGCCCGTGCTTCAGGCATCCGGATTCTCTCCGTGGAACACTACGTCTACACGACGGCCCCTCTTCTGGCGGCCACCGCGGCCCTGGCGGCGGCGTTTCTGCTCGCCCTGATTCGCCTGCTTTCCGGTCCCTCGTTGCCTGACAGGGTCATCGCTCTAGATTTGATGGCCTTCACGGTGATCGCTTTCGTGGCGCTCTTCGCCGTCTACACGGGTCAACCGGCCCTCCTCAACGTTGCGCTCGCGCTCGCGCTGGTTGCATTTCTCGGCACCGTTGCCTTCGCGCGCTTCCTCGAACGCCTGTATCGCGGTACAAGGGAGCGCGAACACCATGCTTGACCTGATCGCCGCGCTCCTGATGATGCTTGGAGCGGCCTTCGTTCTCGTCGCCGCCATCGGGCTGCTCCGATTCCCCGACGTGCTCATGCGGATGCACGCTACGACAAAGGCAGGCACGCTCGGGGTCGGACTCATCGCCGTCTCGGTCATGTTCGCCTTCGGCGACGTGGAGGTCGTCACCCGCTCCGCCGGCATCATCCTCTTTATCGTTCTTACCGCGCCGATCTCCGCCCACATGATCAGTCGAGCTACGTACATCGCAGAGGTGGAGCTGTGGGAGGGTACGTTCGTCGATGAGCTTCGTGAACACCAGCTTCGCGACGAGACAGACGAGGAAGACGACCATTAGATGGGGATTCTAGTCACGGTTCTTATCGGGTTCCTGGCCGCGCTGATCGTACCGTGGCTGCATCGGAAGGAGACGTCGGCAACCGGTTGGTGGCTCGCCGCGATCCCGGCCGCACTCTCCGTATATCTGGCCGGGTGGATTCCTCGGGTGGCGGACGAGGGGGCCGTCCGCATCGTCTATCCCTGGGTGGGCGCGCTGGACGTCCATCTTTCCTTCCTCGTCGACGGCCTCAGCCTGTTTTTCGCCCTGCTGGTGTGCATCGTCGGCATCCCGGTCTTCATATATTCGGGACCCTACATGGAAGGCCGGTCGCACGCCGGCCGCTTCTACGGTTACCTGCTCTTCTTTATGGCCTCGATGCTCGGCCTGGTGCTGGCCGACGGCATCTTCGCCCTGTACGTCTTCTTCGAGCTGACCAGCCTGGCGTCGTTTCTGCTGATCGGCTTCGAGCACGACGACGAGACGTCCCGGTCGTCTGCCTGGCAGGCGCTGCTCGTCACCGCGGCGGGCGGATTTGCGTTGATGGCCGGACTGATTCTTCTGGGCGGCGTCACCGGAACCTATGAGCTGTCGCAGATGATGGATCGCGGGCCGGACGTCCGTGCCGCACGGCTCTACCTTCCCATCCTGCTGCTCGTTCTGGCAGGCGCCTTCACCAAGTCGGCTCAGTTCCCCTTCTATTTCTGGCTCCCCAACGCCATGGCGGCGCCCACGCCGGTCAGCGCCTACCTGCATTCTGCCACGATGGTGAAGGCGGGGATATACCTGCTGGCGCGCTTCTCGCCCCTGCTCGGCGGGACGAACGCGTGGGTTGCGATCGTTACGGGGACGGGCGCCCTGACCATGGTGCTCGCTTCCTTCCTCGCCCTGCGTCACGTCAATTTAAAACGCCTCCTGGCGTATTCGACGGTCATGGCGCTCGGATTGCTGACGATGCTTCTCGGCGTAGGAAGCGAGGGCGCCGTACTCGGATGCATGACCTTCGTCGCCGTGCACGCACTCTACAAGGCCCCGCTCTTCATGGTGGCCGGCACGCTCGAGCATCAGGCGGGAAGCTACGACCTCGCGAAGGTCGCTGGGCTGCGTTCGGCGCTTCCGATCACGTTCGGAGCGGCCGTGGTCGCGGCCCTCTCCATGGCGGGCATCCCGCCGCTGCTGGGCTTTGCGGGCAAAGAAACCATCCTCAACGCACTCCTGGAAACGGACGTCCGACCGCATCTTCTCACCGCCTCAGCCGTGCTTGCCAGTGCGGCTATTACGGCCGCCGCCGGCCTCGCGGCCCTGCGGCCGTTCATCGGTCGAAGGCGGGCTCCGGCCGAGACCGTCCGCCGGGCATCGGCGGGACTCTGGCTTCCGCCCGTGCTCCTGGCGGCGCTCGGGCTTCTGTTGGGACTCGCTCCTTCCTTCGTTTCGAGACGTCTCCTCGAGCCGGCTACATCCAACGTGCTGGCGGCCCCCGTCAGCGAGCAGCTCGAGCTATGGCATGGCCTCACGCCGGAGCTCGGCCTCAGTGCGGCGACGATAGCGCTGGGCCTTGCCCTCTATGCCGCGTGGACGAGGCTTCACGACAGCGCCGGCATGCGCACCTTCGCCGCCTGGTTCGGAGAAGGGTTGGACCGTGCCTATCATGCGATTCTGCACGGCCTGATCGGCGTGGCCCGGTGGCAGACACGCGTGCTCCAGCACGGCGTGCTTCGGCACTACACGGCGGCTTCCATCGCAGCGTCGGTATTGCTCATCGGATACGCGCTCGTCCGAAGGGCCGACATAGGACGGCCCGAGCTGGGCGTGGAAATGTTCGGCTACGAAACAGCCGCCTTAGGTCTCCTCATCGTGGCCGCCGTCGGGGTCGTCGTCGCCCGCACCCGCTTCACGGCCGTACTGTCGCTGAGCGCCGCCGGCTTCAGCGTCGCGGCCATCTTCCTCATCTTCGGAGCCCCGGACGCCGCCATGGTCCAGCTGCTGATCGAGACGCTGACGATGATTCTGGTCGTGATCGCGCTCATCGACATGCCGGAGGCCTATCATGAACCCGGGCGCGATCGCTGGCGATACCGCAACGTCGTCATCGCCCTGTCTACCGGTGCGGTCGTGACCCTGCTGATGCTCGCCGTGCTCGAAATCCCGCTCGACAACGCCGTGGGGGAGTTCTATGCCCGAAACAGCGTGGATGAGGTGCACGCCCGCAACGTCGTAAATGCCATCCTCCTCAGCTTTCGCTCGTTCGATACGCTCGGAGAGGTCACGGTCCTGGTAGCCGCCGCGCTCGGCGCTTATGCGCTCATCCGGCGGCACGATGCCGTCCGGGAGGATCCACCCCTCGACCCTCATACGGAGGAGACATCATGATCGATTCTCTCATACTTCGTACGGCTACCCGGCTTCTGGTGCCCCTCATCCTGTTGTTCTCCGTCTTCCTCCTGGTGACGGGCCACCATCAGCCCGGGGGCGGGTTCAGCGGAGGACTCGTAGCGGCGCTGGCCTTCGTCTTGTACGCGTTCGCCTTCGGTACGACGGAAGCCGAGCGGGCCCTCCCGGTGGACCATCGCAAGCTCGTCGGAGCCGGCCTTGCGACGGCACTCGCCGCGGGCGTGATCGACGTCATCTTCGGCGACGGGTTCCTTGCAGGGTCGTGGGTCGATCGTCCGTTCTGGGAGGACGTACCGCTCGAGCTCGGAACGCCGTTCCTATTCGACATCGGCATCTTCTTGATCGTCGCGGGAATGGTCCTCTCCATCGCATTCGCCCTCGAGAAGGCCTTCACGTCGATATCGCCCGATCAGACCCGGGAGGACCTGTGATGGAGACGGCATTCGCATTCGCCGTCGGCGCCCTTTTCGCCATCGGCGTGTACCTCCTTCTTCAGCGCAACCTGATCCGCGTCGTCTTCGGGGTCATCATCCTGACGAACGCCATGAACGTGCTCATCTTCACGCTCGGTCGTCTGGTTCGGGGCCGTCCTCCGCTCGTGCCCGAAGGCGCTGAGGCGGTAGACGTAGTCATGGCCAACCCCCTTCCCCAGGCCCTCATTCTCACCTCCATCGTCATCAGCTTCGGGCTGGCGGCGTTCACGCTTGCTCTGGTATACCGATCCGAGAAAACGTTCCATACGCTGAACTCGGACCACTTGCTTGGTACGGAACGATCGGAGGATTCCGAGGGCTGAGCATGTCGACGGACGTCCTACTTCTACTGCCGATCGTACTGCCGCTGGCTGCCGCCGCGGCGACGATGCTCGTTCGCCAGGCATCACGCGCGCAGCGGACCGTAAGCGTGGGAAGCGTCGTCCTGGTCCTCGTCGTATCGATCTATCTGTTACGGCTGATCGGCGAGGAAGGCATTCTCGTGACGCAGATCGGAGGCCGGCCCGCTCCGTTCAGCATCACGCTCGTGGGCGACCACCTCAGCGTGCTGATGCTCATCATTACGGGCGTCATCGGCCTCGCCGGCGTAATCTACTCGCTGGCGGACATCGACGTGGAGCGCATGCATCGAGGGTTTCACCCGCTCTTTCAGATCCTGATGGCCGGCGTCGGCGGCTGCTTCCTTGCGGGCGACCTTTTCAATCTCTACGTCTGGTTCGAGGTCCTGCTCTCGGCCTCGTTCGTTCTGATGGCGCTGGGAAGCACGCCGCTGCAGCTGGAAGGGTCCGTCAAGTACGTCGTCCTGAGCCTGCTCGCCTCCGTGCTGCTGCTGTCAGGCGTCGGGATGATCTATGGGATGACCGGCACGCTGAATCTCGCCGACCTCGCCGTGCGCGTTGCGAATACGGAAGCCCCGGGCCTCGTTACCGCCATCTCGATGGTCTTCGTTGCGGGTGTCGGACTCAAAGCCGCCATCTTCCCGTTCTTCTTCTGGCTGCCGGCGTCCTACCACACGCCGTCCGTCACCGTTTCAGCCGTCTTCGCCGGGCTGCTGACCAAGGTCGGCGTGTACGTCCTCATTCGCCTCTTCACGCTGGTATTCGTGCAGGAGGTCGGCTACACCCATCACGTACTGCTGTGGATCTCCGGCGCGACGATGATCACCGGCGTCCTCGGCGCGGCCGTGCAGGATGAGTTCCGCCGCATCCTTTCGTTCCACATTATCAGTCAGATAGGCTACATGATCATGGGGCTCGCGCTCCTCTCACCCCTCGCGCTGGCCGGCTCGGTTTTCTTCATCGTCCACAACATCCTGGCCAAGACAAACCTCTTCTTCGTCAGCGGCATAGCCCGGCGGATCCGGGGTTCGTTCGAGCTGAAGCGGCTCGGCGGCCTTTACCGAGATTATCCCTTTCTGTCGATCCTTTTTTTGATTCCGGCGCTCTCTCTGGCCGGCCTTCCTCCCTTCTCCGGTTTCTGGGCGAAGTTCATTCTGGCGCGCGCCGGCCTGGAGCTCGAATCCTACGCCATCGTGGCGGCCGCGCTCGTGGTGGGGCTTCTGACCCTGTACTCGATGAGCAAGATCTGGCTGCAGGCGTTCCTGGCTCCCGCCCAGGCGGATGCGCACGATCGCGCGCCGGCCGGCGCGAGGCTCCTCTACGTCCCGGTCGTGTTTCTGGGAATTCTCACGCTCGCTATCGGCTTTCACGCGAGCCCGCTCATCGAGCTTGCCGCCAGCGCCGCCGAAGAACTCATGCACACCGATCGCTACATAAACGCCGTCTTGAACCCATGAGACGCAGCCTCCTGCTCAATCTCACGCTTGCCTTCGTGTGGGCCGCCGTAGTCGGCTCCTTCACCGGGCCGAACCTCCTGCTGGGGTTTCTGATCGGATACTTCGTGATGCGGCTCGTACAGCCCCTGATTGGCACCGCCCGCTACGTCCACCGAATGTGGTATGCTGCGGAGCTCATCCTCTTCTTTCTCCGAGAGCTCATCGTTGCCAGCACTCGCATTGCCGTCGACGTCCTGACGCCGGCCCACCGGATGCTTCCGGGCGTCATCGCGCTCCCCCTCGACGTGGACACGGACGGCCAGATCACGCTGCTGGCCAATCTGATTTCCCTGACGCCGGGCACCCTCAGCCTCGACGTGTCGGAGGACCGACTTACCCTGTTTATCCACGTCATGTACATACGAGGAAGCGACGTCGATGCCGAGCGCACGCGCATCAAGCAGTTCCTGGAGCGACGGGTGATGCGCGTCTTTGAACCACCGATGCGCCGCGCCCCCTGAGGGGAGCGTCACCATGCCACCGTCGAATCGAACCGCGCCCGTGAGCGCCGCCCTCGACGCCTGGTCGACCGGCCTGAGGCGGTTCGTATGAGGCCGCAATCCGGGAGGGTCGATATGAAGCGCCGACGTGGTGCCTTCCCGCCGGCGCCGTCAGTCGTACGCCGAGGCCGCCACCTCCTGCCGGCTCGTCCCGAGCCCTTCGATTCCCAGCTCCACGACGTCGCCCGCTCTCAGATACCGGGGCGGCTTCTGCCCCAGCCCGACGCCCGCCGGCGTACCGGTCGAGACGACGTCGCCCGGCAGCAGCGTCATGAACCGGCTGACGTAGCTGACCACGACCGGCACGTTGAAGATCAGCATGGACGTCGAGCCCTCCTGCATCGTCTCGCCATTGACCTTGAGCCACATGCCGAGATTGTGAACGTCGTCGATCTCGTCGGGCGTTACGAGCACGGGCCCCAACGGCGAGAAGGTGTCGCAGCTCTTGCCCTTGACCCACTGACCGCCTCGTTCGATCTGGTATTCGCGCTCGGAGACGTCGTTCAGGACGGCATAGCCGGCGACGTGATCGAGAGCGTCGTCGGCGTCGACATATTTCGCCCGCGCGCCGATGACTACCGCAAGCTCCACCTCCCAGTCGGTCTTCGTCGATCCGCGCGGCAGCTCGATCGGGTCGAAGGGGCCGCTCAGCGACGTGGAGGCTTTCATGAACAGCACGGGCTCGTCGGGCGCCTGAAGCCCGGACTCCTCGGCATGGTCGAAGAAGTTGAGGCCGACGCAGACGATCTTGCTCGGCCGCGCCACTGGCGGACCAAGTCGCACGCCGGCATCGACGCGCGGCGCATTCTCGGGGGCGCCGTCGTCCAGCCACCGCCGCAGGCGCGCCAGGCCGCCACCCGCGAAGAACGCTTCATTGTAGTCCGGCGTGACGGCGGAGGCATCGACGCGCGTGCCATCCTCCAGTAACAAGCCCGGACTTTCATTCCCGGGAGGCCCTGTTCGAATCAGCTTCATCTAGCGCACGGTGTCAGGTTTGTGGATGAATAACGGCGAGGGCCGGTCACGGTCGCAGCGACACGGTACCCCCATCGATGGAGACGTTCGATCCGGTGACGAATCCGGCAGCGTCCGAGCATAGATAAACGGCCAGTTCGGCAACTTCCTCGGGCTTTCCCATGCGCCCGATGGGCTGCGCCTTCGACAGCTGCTCGAACATCTCTTCTTCGCGTCCCGGATAGTTGTCGGTCAGATACCCGTCGACGAACGGGGTGTGGATGCGTGCCGGAGCGATCGAGTTGCACCGGATGTGCTCGTCGAGATAGTCGCAGGCAACCGATAGCGTCATGGTGAGAACGGCACCCTTGCTCATCGAGTAGGCGAAGCGGTCGGGAATGCCGATCGAAGAAACCGTCGAGGCCATGTTGACGATGGATCCGCCGCGCCCCTTCATTGCTCGAACGGCCGCCTGAAGACAGTTGTATACGCCCTTGACGTTGACCCGGTACACCCGATCGAAGTCCTCTTCGGACGTTTCCTCCACCGTCCCCACGTGGGCGATCGCCGCATTGTTGAAGAGGATGTCTACAGGCCCGAGGTCTGCGCGCACCGTCTCGAACGTCGAGTGCACGGCGGCCTGATCGGCGACGTCGCAGGCATAGAAGGCGGCCGACGACCCGAGTTCCGATTGCAGCGACGAACCGCCGGCCTCGTCGACGTCGATTAGCGCGACGCGCGCCCCTTCTCGTGCGAACAGCACGGCCGTGGCCCGGCCGATGCCGGATGCGGCCCCGGTAACCACGGCCACCCGGTCTGCGAGTCTGTCTGAGGTCATCAATGCGTTCGAACGGCGTCGGAGTTCTGCGTCGAGGTCGGCCTAACGTTAACGTTCATACGGCTGGATGTCCAGTACCGAGTCCTCAGACGTGCACGCGGGAGCGCCGAAAGAGCAGACGCGGTCGCACGCCGAGAGGTCTTGCAGGTCCGCCGGGAGCTAGAAGGCCACGACGCCCTCGATCACGATTCCGCTAAACCGCCCTTCGTGGAAGATGCTCGTGGACGGATAGTCGTTGTAGTGCTGCCTCACGTATCCGAGCTTCATCAGCACGCGGGAGGTCACGAACCATCCTGCGCCGCTCTGAATCCGATCGATGCGGACGTCGGCCCCGCTTCCGGCCAGCTCACCGCTCAGCGTGGTATAGCGAGCGCCCACGTAGAGCTGCTCCCGGGGCAGGAACCGGTAGAGGACCTCCCCGGCGTACTGATTCCAGGTCCGCGTCTCGGCCTCGCCCGCGTTGGCACCGCGCGCCGTCTCGATCACCCCGAAGAGCTCCACACCGCCGAACTTCACGAACGGATTGATCTGGAAGGCGGTTACCTCGTTGCGGAATCCGGGCTGTACGCGGCCGGACGTAAAGCCTTCGCCCATGACCTCGTAGAAGCGCGAACCGGCACGGTCACCCGAGAACAGGGTGTTGTTGGCCGATTTCGCGGTCGTGTATCCCGAAGCGGTCAGGCGCAGGCGCAGATCCGGATCGACCTCACGGTCGAAGCCCGCCTTGCCGTAGAACGATGGTGCGCGGGCGTCCGGGTTGGTCACCGCGCCGCTGATCTCACCGCCGGTGACGGCGCCCATGGCCATCAGACCGCCGGACCGCACGTAGACCTCGCCACCGATCTCGGTAGTGAAAGAATCCATGATCAGATTGCCGACGAAGGGATTGTACATCGCGTTGCCGTTGTCCGTCCGGCGAAAGTGGGCATCCCCGTAGTTGATCTCGAAGTGACCGACGCGGAGCGTGACGTAATCCATCAGCCGATCGATCGCCGGGCTGTTCAGCATCAGCAGCTTGTTGATGCTCAGATAGCCGCCCTTCACCCACGCTTCAGCGTGGTGGCGCGACGACAGGTACGTGATCAGGTTTACGCGGATGCCGTCGGCGAGCTGCGCGTCGAGATTCAGGTTGGCCGTGGCCGTGTTGAATCCCCATCCGAGTTCCGGCAGGGCGTTCACGTTCCGGCCATCAACGATCACTTCCGCTGCCTCGTTGCTATGATCGAGTCCCTGAAGCTGCTGGGTAAATGCAGCCCCCCAACGCACGTTGAAGCCTTCGAATGCGACCGTATCGGCTTTGGGATCCTCGAAGATGTCCACCCCTCGCTGATCGTATGGGCGGAAAAACTGCGGCGTCGCGTCTTGTGCGGCCGCGTTGCGGTACATGAGAAGCCCGCCTGCGACGACGAGCAGCGAAAGGATGTAGCTGGTGCGTTTCATTGCTGGGTCCCGATCTGTTCCAAATTCGTCCACTAACCTATCCAGCCCGTCAGCGCCGCGGCAGCCGACGACGGCTGCTTCGCGGGTCCGGTTATCCTGAACGCCCCTGTGGGTGGAACCCCTGCACGCCGCGCGTCGAACTTTGATGAAATCGAGCCCCGGTCGAAATCTTTCAGGTATTTCAGACTAAAGCGTCTTCACTTATCCACGGAGCCGTTGCGGCCGAATCACTGACCCAAACCTCTTCTTTACCATGGACCTCTTATCTCAACCAGACGTCGCCCGGCGGACGATCGGCGACCTCGTTTCGAAGAACTATGCGTACGCTTCCGTCTTTCGGCGATTCGACATCGACTTCTGCTGCGGCGGAGGGCGGACGCTTGCCGAGGCGTGCGCGAAGAAGGAGGTGAATGTGGATGAGCTCGTGAAGGAGCTCTCCCGGGCCTCGGGTCGGAACGACGCGCCGCCCGCCCACGCATGCCACACGTACCGCGCGCTTTTCGAGACGCTTGCCGACTTCGAGAGCGACCTGCACCGGCATGTGCATCTCGAAAACAATGTACTCTATCCACACGTGGCCGCGCTCGAGAGGACACGACCTGCCGGGCATCCTTGACGAGGCGCTGCTTCCAGTGCCTCGAAGCCGGGTCGGAATGCGGAGCCGGCCCGGCTTACGCCGCACGACCCTCTTCGACGCTGCGCCGAAGTTGACGGGCGTTCTCGGTGAGCTTCTCGAAACGGCCTTCGGCGATCGCCTGCTTATCGAGCAGTGCGCTGCCCACGCCCACGGCCACGGCGCCGGCTCGGATCCAGTCACCTGCATTCGTGAGCGACACGCCGCCGGTCGGCATCAGCTTGAGGTGAGGCAGCGGGGCCAGCACTGCCTTGAAGAACGGCATGCCGACAATGTCGGCCGGAAACACCTTGATCACGTCGGCTCCCATCTCCGTCGCCGTCTGAATCTCCGTCGGACTGAAGCAGCCGGGCATCACCGGGACGCCGCGCGTGTGGGAGGCGTCGATCAGCTCCTGCTTTAAGATGGGGCTCACCACGTAGCGGGCCCCCGCGTCGACCGCCCGGTGAACCGTCTCGGCATCCAGCACGGAGCCGACGCCGATCTCTACGGCGTCGCCCATGCGGCGCGCGACCTCTTCGATCACCTGGAGGGCATTCGGCGTCGTCATCGTAACTTCGACGGCCGTCACGCCCCCCTCGCGGATTGCTTCCACGACGCGGACGAGACGGTCGGAGTCGGCCATCCGGACCACAGCCACGGCGCCGGAGGCCAGAACTCGTTCGAGAATGCCCACGCGGGGTTCGGTCGTGTTGGTCGCCATATCGTCCGTTTGATTCCTTTGGAACGGGTGCCGACGGTAAGAAATGATTTCGCGCGCCTAACTACAAGCAGAGGCAGAGTCTCCATCGGGCAGAAGGGCCCCGAGCATGTTACGGCTCGGAGCCCGCCTCCCACCACACCGTACGTACAGCGCCCAACACGCCCGTTTCGGAGTTGCCGTATTCAGGGGCTGTCAGCGATGCCCTTGTGTCCGCGGCATCGTTCGGCGCACCATAAAAATACCCTCACCCGCCGCCGGCGGATGAGGGCTGGGAAGCTCCTCGCCGCGCATGCTCCCTGGCCGAGCCGCGCCGGATTTGCTTCCCATATTTGCAGGAATTACTTAACGGTTTACGAGATCGTCGGACATCATTTGAGCAGGGCCATCGACCGCGTCGCCGTCCGTTCGCCCACCCGGAGCCGATAGAGATAGATGCCGCTCGCCGCAGGTCGTCCGGCGCCGTCCCGGCCGTCCCAGGCGTAGCTGTAGGCGCCGGGCGACAGAGACGCGTCGACGAGCGTGCGAACATGGCGTCCGAGCACGTCGAAGACGGTCAGCGAAATGTCCCGATCGCCCGGTGAGCCTACGTCGAATCGAATGGTCGTGGTCGGATTGAACGGATTTGGATAGTTCTGTTCGAGTGCGAATGCGGTGGCCACGCCCGGCTCGTCGGTCTCCGACGCCGTCCCCTCCATCGTCTGCATGACCAGCACGCGCTCGGCAT
>CAZXHQ010000009.1:16724-20855 GCA_964640145.1 uncultured Rhodothermales bacterium
TCGGCCGTGGAGGTGCCCGTCACGTCTACCATCTGTCCGGCCTCGAGCGCCGAGCTGCCTATCGGCCGGCCGCGCTCGTTATACACGCGAGTCGCAAGGGTCATATAGACCCGCACGCCCGCCACTTCCACCACGCCGCTCGCTACGTCCTCGATGATGCCGCTGAGCTGTGTGCTCACGTCGACGTCAGCGTGGACGCCAATGCGGATCGCGAATCGTGAGCCGTCGCCGAGAATCCGATAGCGCAGCCGGACGCGGTCGCCCACCGCGATCTCACCCAGGGAGGCGACGCCCTCGACGATGGTCTGGCTGCCGACGCCGAAGGCAGTGCCGCTGACGCTGATCGAACCTCCGGAGGCGTCGGTGACGACGCCGCCGTAAGCGCCCTCGTGGTGGATGCGCGTGCGTATCCGAACCTCGCGGGCGACATATCCGGCTCCGGTGCGCACGCCTCCGATCCGAACGACCTGACCGGCCTGCAGGTCGCTTGCAGCGATCGTCTCTCCCCGGACGTCCTCGATCTCGGTTTCGCCGTCAAACTCGAAGGTCACGTCATGCACCGTGATCGCATGGGCTGAACCCTCGTCGATGCGGCCCGCCAGCGTGATAGCGTTCGGGCCGAAGCGGTACTCGACGTTCAGGCGCACGGCCACGAGCTCGCCGCCGGCCGAACCCTCGAGGTGCGCGCGGGCGAACATGCCTGCCTCTACGTCACCGAGCGCCAGGCTTTCGCCTGCTCTTCCGCGTATGGGCGTGCTGTGGGTCACCACGAATGTGGTTTCGCCCACCGTCACCGCAGCGCCTTCGATCGAGGTGATCTCACCGCGAAGAAAACGCTGATCACGGTCGCCGGCATGCTCGATCTTGATCCTGCTCGCCCGCACCGACCCATCCGATGCGAGGCGGCCTTCGGCCTCGGCGAACATTCCGGTATAGAGATTTGCAAGCCCGATCTCGACATCACCGTCCCCATCGATCTCGGCACTGCCCGTTACGATAAATTCAATGCCTTCAACCGTAATGGAGTGATCAGAGAGGGCCGTTATGGCACCCTCAACCTCGATCTCCCCTTCGCGCCGGCCATCTCCGTTGTCCCCGTCACCCTCGTCGTCGACCTCGATGAGGAGCGCGATGAACTCGCCCCGCTCACCGGCGCCGAACTCGATCTCGACGAATGCCCCGACCTCGATGTAAGCCGGACCTGCGGCGCCTTCGATCTCCGTGTCCGCGGTCACCGCGAAGGACATGCCCCCGACCGTGATCGAAGCGTCGGTGACCGATTCCACGCGGCCCTCCATTTCGTGCGGGGCATCATCGTCCGCCCCGGAAACGTCTCCCCGCCGCGTCACAACGGCGACCGCCACCCACCCATCGGACGTCCGCTGCGCGGCAACCAGCACGTACGTACCGAGGTCGAGGTCGTCCACCGATGTCGTTCCGCCGAACCACGTCTTGACGGTCGTCTGACGGCTGACGGAAAACGTCGTCTCGTCCACCGTAATGGCGGAGGTACCGACGGCCGTGATTTCCCCGATGAACCGTACGCTTCCGTCCCGCTGTGCGAAGATCTGCAGAGCCGTCGCGCTTCCGTCGGCTCCGCGCTCGGCGACTACGAGGACGCGGCGACCGATGAGGCCGCTCGCGCCGGCATCACCGTGCACCTCCGTTACGGCGATGAGGGCGAACTCGTACCCGCTGACGGTAATGGATGCTGCAGATGCGGCCTCGACAAAGCCGTCAACCCGGAACGTATCGGGCGATCCCGCGAGATCACGGATAACGAGAGCCGTCCGGGACCGGTACTCGGTGCCGAATGCATCCTCTATGGAGACGCGCAGGTGCCAAATGGAAGCCCGCCCGTCCAGCTCCGCCACGGCGGCGCGTGCCGCGAAGGATCCGTCCTCCCTGATGGCCAGTACGCCTTCGTACCGGTCGCCTTCCCCTGCAGGCTCGATCTCGACCTTGCTCTCGGTCACGGCGGTGAGATCCAGACGGGCGCCGGGCACGACTTTGACGTGGATGACGTTCGTCTCACTGAAGAGCCGGTCGTGCGTAGAATAATCCGCGCGGGCCGACACGAACAGGCCGTCCTGCGCCGCTACCGCGGGGGCTGCCGCCGACGCCACGACGACGGCCAGGAACAGCTTGAGCGTTTCCTGGCCTTGTCCGACGGCGGTATCTGAACGTCGCATGAGCGCTTCTTGCGGCACGGCGGTGAGGGATGGGTGCTTTGTGCCCGCTTATCGACGAGGGCGTCTGCAAATGAGATGCCGGGATGCCGCAGAGCCCGCCATTTTCTCGCGCCACTCGAGGATGCAACGGGAACGCGCCGGCGAAGAGGAGGCGACGTATCGGCGGACCTGCGCAAACCGATCACAGGGCTGCGCAGATTCTGCGCAGCGGACCGAGGCAATTGCGACGCAAGGCGTGCGTTCCGGGCAGCTCTAGAAACGCAGGCGAACGGAGATGGCCGAAGGGTCTGCTCTCACCGAGATGGTCCGAGATTCCGGCTGCAAGCCGCCGGTCAGCAGTGCGTCCACGTAGCTGACGGCCCACACGAGGGCCCCAGCACGTATGAAGCCGGCTCGCGCGCGGTGCCAGGCGTTATACGGTCCATAAAACTCAACCGCCTCCCGGACCGTCGAGGCCGCTTCATAGCGGTCCTTCGCGTGGGAGCGGCGGACGTGAGCGAGCACGGCCCCCGCGGCGCTCGCGCCGAAAAGGCCGGCAAAGGCGTAGGCTTTCGTGCTATGTCCTTTGTGCAGCTGTCCCCAACCCGGTAACAGCATGGACCGGAGCGCGGCTTCCGGGCGGGGATCGCGAACGAGCACGTAGCGCGTCACCACCTCCGCAACGTTCTGCCCCTCGGAGCCCTGTTCCGAGCGAATGTCGGAAAAATACTGCTGGATCTTGGGGGGCACGAGGATCGGGTCGAGCTCCAGATCGGGTGCGAGCTGAAGGGCGGATAGAAATTGCCGCCGGGCACCGGCCAGCTCGCCGCGATTGTACGCGATCAGCGCCAGGAAAGTATGAATCTCCGCGAGCTGTACGACGGTGAAGTCGCCGTAGTTGTCGAGGGCGTTCCGCGCTATGGCGGCGGCCTCATCGTAGTCGAGCTGCCGGTAGGCTTCCTCGATGTCGGCGACCACGTCGGCGCTCGCAGGCTGTGCCGATGCGCCGTGCGCCGTCAGTAAGCAGAGGAGAAGGGCCAGAATTCCTTTCTGCATATGGTGGGCGTGTAGCGTCAGCGAATCAGGGTGATCGTTCGGGACACGCGTCGTCCGTCGCGCTTCAGGACGCAAAAGTACACCCCGCTGCCCGCGAGCCGTCCGTTGTCGCTGCGGCCGTCCCATTCGAGCTCGTGCCGCCCGGGATCGACGGTACCATCCACCAGCGAGCGGATGCGTCGTCCGGCGAGGTCGTAAATGTCGACGGCAACGCGCGCCGGCCGGTCATTTCCTACGACGAGCGACACCGTCGTCGAGTGGGTGAACGGATTGGGGTGGTTTTGTTCCAGGGTGACGAATCGTTCCGGCGTCTCATCCGGCGTCTCGACGCGCGTATTTGTTACCATGGATTCGACGGACGCGAGCGTTCGTTCTCTATCATCCTGCCCGCCGATGGCATAGAGCCGGCCGTTGATGCTTACCGCCGCGAAGCTCTTGCGTGCCTGCCTCATCGGCGGGCCATCTGTCCACCGATCCGGCAGAATCTCGGCCGACGGCGTGAAGCGAACGACGTCGGCAAGGACGCCCCGTCTGTCCATCCCGCCCATCAAGTACGCCGATTCTCCCGCCACGGAAGCCGCCAGATACCCGCGGCTACGGAACAGGGCCGGCGGCATAAACACGTCGGGGCCCCGTCCGGGCTTGAAGACTTCGGAGTTCTGTACGGGCTCGAAGATGCTGCCGCCGAGACCTCCCAGCACATAGACTTCGCCGTCAATCGCGACGAGTGCGAAGGCGACGCGCGGGTTGGTGAGAATCCATTCTTCCGACACGCTCCACACGTCCGCATCGGGATCGTATACTTCGACTTCTCGCACCAGCGCACCGCCTGCATTTACACCGCCCGCAACGTAAATGCGTCCATCGAGCACGACGGCCTGGTGCCCTCGGCGGGCCACCTCCA
>CAZXHQ010000010.1:0-8429 GCA_964640145.1 uncultured Rhodothermales bacterium
ATTGCCCGGCGAATCCGAAAGCCGCGTCCGATTGTCCACGTCCTCGAAGACGTAGTTGAACTTGACGTCCGAGCTGAGCCGGCTGCCGAATTCGGAGGTACCGCGCAGGGAGATGGTATAGCGGTCCATCGCCGCCCTGGGCACGTGGCTGTCGTTGGCGAGGTAGGAGCCGGAGGCGCGGAAGGTCGTCCCGCCGACGCCTCCGGTCAGCGCCAGCGTGTTCGTCGTGGTGACCCCGGTCTGGTAGAACCGGTCCATCTTGTCTTCCACGGCCGAATAGGGACGCGCGACACCGTCGAACTGAACTACGCTGCTTCCATCGAGCGGGGCGCCCCAGCTCGACGTGCCGGTCGACATAGCTTCCTCCCGGTTGCTGGGTTTCCGCCCCTGGGTGCCCTGGCCGTACTGGAACTGGTAGTCCGTATAGCCGACCAGCGCGTCTTCGAACGTGGTATTGCTGTTGAATTCGACTCCGAGCACGTCACCGCCGCCCCGTCCCGTCTTGGTGGTGATCAGCACGACGCCGTTCTGCGCGCGCGTGCCGTAGAGTGCGGCGGCGGCCGGACCCTTCAAGACGGAGATATTTTCGATGTCGTCCGGATTCATGCTCGAGATGCCGTCGCCCCGGTCGACCCCGCCCCACATTCCGGCCTGGCCGTGGCTGGAATTGTCCATGGGGATGCCGTCGACCACGTAGAGCGGCTGGTTGTTGCCCTCGAGGGAGGAGTTACCTCGAATGACCACGCGGCTCGAGCCGGACGGTCCCGTGGCCGGCTTGCTGACGACGACGCCCGCCATCTTGCCGGCCAGCGCGTTGGCCACGTTCGGTTCGCGGGCCTCCCGGAGCGATTCGCCGTCGATCTTCGACACGGAGTAGCCGAGCGCGCGCGTTTGCCGCTCGACCCCGAAGGCCGTCACCACCACCTCTTCGAGCTGCCCGACGTCCTCGGCCAGCTCGACGTCGACGACGGATCGGCCGTCAACCTCTATCGTCTCGGATAAAAAGCCGATGAACGACACGACGATGGTGGCATTCGGGCCGGTCACGGCGAGCGAGTACCGCCCCTCTGCATCCGTCGACGTTCCAGTCTGCGTGCCCACCTCGACGACGCTCGCCCCGGGGAGCGGCGTGCCGTTGGACGCATCCGTAACCTGTCCGCTTATCTGGAAGTCCTGCGCAGCGGCCGTGCTCCACAGCATCATCGAGCACAGCGCTACGAGGGGTACGGAGCGTCGCACATGCTGGAAGCGCTTCGTAAGCATGCCTGATACCTCAGTAGCGTGTTGGAAGGAAGGGGAAAATTGTCCGCTGGCTCCCTCGAAGCTCGCGACCTCAGACGCTGTGAGCTGCGCGATCGCGAAATTCTCGGCGTTCGCGCGACCGCGAAGTTCTGGGCGTCCGGTAACCGCGAGGTTCTGGGCGTCCGCGCGATCAGCACGGCCGTTGACATCGGGAATGTAGCTCGCCAGTAAGATGCGAAGAATCTATGGAATTAGAAATACAGGGTAAAGGTTAAATGATAGTGCCCTACGCCGCGCCGGCATGGCGGTCCGTCGGGCGGCTCCCGATGGGCTCAACATAGAGGGCGGCCTTCGGGCGCGCCGGCGGTGGGAGACGGCGGATCCGGCGTCCCGGCCGACGCTAGGCGGCCGTTCCGGCGTGTCCACGGCGGGCGGAACGACCCGGAGCACTCTGCCGCGGAACGCAACGGTCAGCGTATTTGCGAATTGACGTCTAAGAAACGGTCGCCGCGGTGATCAAATCTCGAAGCGGTTCGAGGCGATCGAAGGAAAGCGTAAACCGTACGGTGCTCGTCCTGCCGAAAAAGACTTCGAGATCCTGGGCTGTGGCCACCGACCGGAAGTCGGATGCCGACAGCGGAACGCGGATGAACTCGCCGCGCGGCGTGCCGTAGTACTCGGGCTCGTCGACCCGTCCGAGGTCCTCCCAGTCCAGCTCCCGGCCGCTGAATGTAAGCCGGACGCGCCGGTAATCCAGATTGAGATCCGTCCCACTGTCGTTGAGAAAGATCAGTACGTACTCTGCGGGCTCGCACGCCCGGCCTTCGCATGAGGCCGCCGCCTGCATCGTCACGCGCTGGCCGCTGGCCAGGCCTGTGGACATGTTTACGCGCCCGAGGATGATCTTGCCGGAAGTGAAGACCGTCAGATCGAGCGACGGGTCGTACTCAACCACCGCCGATCGCGGCGCGGCGCACCCTGCGAGAAGGGCAAGAATGAGGACATGTCGGATCATGGGCGTCGGACGCTGCTGAAATCCGGTTCAAGCGTCGCACTCGGGAGACGGGCAGCGAATCCGCCATCGCGTCGCACTCAGGACGCGGCCGCCGTCGCGTCGCACTCAGGATGCGGCCGTCGTCGCGTCGCACTCAGGATGCGGCCGTCGTCGCGTCGCACTCAGGACGCGCTACGTCCCGTCGTCGCGTCCTCCGGCGTTCCGATCAGTCTTGCAAAGGGCTTGAGGAAGCCCGTCATTTATAAAGATTGTCGATCCCGGCATGAAGAAAGATTGTCGATCCCGGCATAACAAGCAACCGACCGTTCGTCATGTACGCGCTACAGGGCTGCTCCGCCGTCCGCGTTACCGCCTTCCTCTTCTTGCCGTTCGTCGCGCTGCTCGAATTCCCGCTCGCTGCCGCGGGGCAGGCACCGGTGGATTCGCTGCTACCCGTGCGCGGATTGGCCATCGCCGCCCCACGAGCCGAGCACGTCGACTCGTTCGTGGATTTCATGCGTGAGGAACTCGTTCCACGCCGGGTCAACACGCTCGTCCTGCGGGTCGATTACAACTACGAATACGAGTCGCACCCCGAGCTGCGGGATGCGTCCGCCCTGTCGACGTCCGACGTCAAGAAGCTCGTCGCCGCGGCCCGCGGGGGCGGCATCCGCCTCATCCCCCAGATAAATCTGCTCGGGCACCAGTCGTGGGCCTCCGAGCTGGGCAATCTCCTCGAAGCCTATCCGGAATTCGACGAGACTCCGCACGTGGAGATGCCGGAAGAGTATGAATGGCCCAACGAGGACGGACTGTATTGCAAGAGTTATTGTCCTTTGCATCCAGAGGTTCACGACGTCGTATTTGCGCTCGTAGACGAGATCCTCGACGTCTTCGAAGCTGACGCGTTTCACGCGGGGATGGATGAAGTCTTCTACATCGCCGACGACGCGTGTCCCCGCTGCCGCGGGCGGGACCCCGCCGCGCTCTTTGCCGGCGAAGTGATGCGGATCCGTAATCATCTGGCACGGCGGAACGCGGAGCTGTGGATCTGGGGTGATCGGCTGCTCGACGGACGCACGACGGGACTCGGGATGTGGGAGGCCAGCATGAACAACACGCACCGGGCCATCGATCTGATTCCGAAGGACGTCGTCATCAACGACTGGCACTATGAGAATGCCACGCCTACGGCGGCTTACTTCGCGGCCAAAGGGTTTCGCGTGATCACGTGCCCCTGGCGGCTGCCGGACGTTGCCGTTCAACAGCTCGACCTGACCCTCCGCATGCGCGCGGCGTCCACGCCGGAAATCCGCGACCGGCTCGGGGGCATGATGCAGACGGTGTGGACGAGTCCGGAGCGGTTCATTGACCAGTTCTACGGCCGCGAGCCAAGTGAACACGATCGAGGCGGGGACGTCTCCGCCACGTTCAGTGCGCTCTTCGACGCCATCGGGGCGACATCGCCGTGATGCGCGAACCCGGACGCGTAAGAGACGGTGAATGCGTTATTGGCATGGTTGGACGTGACATGGGACACCTGGACGCATGGGCAGGCACGTTGCCGATCCCGGCGCGGACCTAACACGGCAGGCTCGTTGCCGATCCCGCCGCGCACCTAACGCCGCCGGTGCGCCTCGATCCGGGCCTTTCGTATTCGCGCGAGATCGTCTCGACTCCGGTTGCCCGGGGTCATCCCGTCTGAAATGATATTACGCGACATTATTCCGGCCGGCCGGAAACGCGTTTCCGTTCCGGAAAAGCGCCGGCCCCCAAATGGTCGTGCGGAACAGCGTTTCCGGTCCGGAAAGGCGCCGGCCCCGAAATGGTCGTCCCGCTCCAGACTCGCCCCGTGGAGTGCTCCGCCTCGCCCAGACATGCCGACAGCGTCGAACGACGGTGTTCGACCGGGCTCATCGCTCCGCAGGCGCCGTGCCCTCAGGTCCTTTCTGCGACTCGTCTTCCCCCGTCGTCACGAAAAACGCTTTCAGTAGATCGATCGGGAGCGGGAAGACGATGGTGGAATTATTTTCGGCACCTACGTCCACCAGGGTCTGCAGGAAGCGCATCTGCATGGCCATGGGATGTTTTTCGATTACCTTCGCGGCATCGCGCAGCCGCTCGGCGGCGCCGTACTCGCCCTCGGCGTGGATGATCTTCGCGCGTCGCTCGCGCTCGCTTTCGGCCTGCTTGGCCATCGCCCGCTGCATGTGTTCGGGCAGGTCGACGTGCTTCACCTCGACCAGGGTCACCTTAATGCCCCAGGGGTCGGACTGCTCGTCGATCACGTTCTGGAGCCGCTGATTGACCTTGTCGCGTTCGGCCAGCAGGTCGTCGAGATCGACCTGTCCCACGATGCTCCGGAGCGTCGTCTGGGAGAGCTGGCTCGTTGCGTACATATAATTCTCCACTTCCAGGATGGCCTTCATGGAGTCGATCACGCGGAAGTAGACGACGGCGTTGACCTGGACCGACACGTTATCGCGCGTGATCACGTCCTGCCGTTCGACGTCTTCCACGTGGATGCGCAGGCTCACCTTCTCCAGCCGGTCGACCGGCCAGAAGATCATGATAAATCCGGGACCCTTCGTGCCTTCGAGCACGCGGCCGAGACGAAACACGACGCCGCGCTCATACTCGTAGAGGATGCGGATGCAGCTAACGAGGTAGAGGACGACGATGGCGACGGCAATGCCGGCGATGTTCATGACCATGGCAGGGACGGTTGGATGGTGAACGGGTTAGCTATCGCGAGTGACGTGGAGCGTCAGACCGTCGAGCGCGTCGACGTGCGCGCGGTCGCCTTCCTTGAGGGGATCCGTAGAGCGGGCCTTCCAGAGCTCTCCGTGGATGCGGACGTAGCCGGTGTAGGCATCCTCGCCGCTCGGGGTGAAGTCCTCGACGACCCGGGCGCGGCCGCCGACCATGCCTTCCGAGCCGGTACGGGTCGGCGTCCGGTGCGTGCGTACGACCTGTCCCATCAGGAAGAAGGCGATGGCTCCGGTGGCAACCGCTATGGGAACCAGGACCTGCATGGATACTTCGACGACCCCCATAGGGGAATCCACCAGCATGATGCCCCCCATGATGAGGCAGCCCACGCCGCCGATGGTGAGCACGCCGAAGCTCGGCACGAAGGCTTCCGCCACGAACAGGCCCAGGCCGGCGAAGATCAGCAGCAACCCCACGATATTGATGGGAAGGACGGACATGCCCGTGAAGCCGAGCAGGAGGAAGAGCGCGCCGAGCGTTCCGGCCACGCCCCAACCCGGCGAGTAAAACTCGAACAGCACGCCGTAGAAGCCGAGCATCAGCAGAATGAAGGCCACGTTGGGGTTGGCGATCGCGCCGAGAACCCGTTCACCCCACCAGGGGTCTACCGGCACGATCTCGACGCCGGCGGTGCGAAGCGTCACGGTGCGGTTGCCGAGATCCACCTGCCGTTCGTCGATCTGTTCGAGCAGTGCGGCTGCATCGCGCGCGACGAAGTCGATGACGTTGAGCTCGAGCGCGGCTTCGGCGGTGACCGATTCGCTTTCAATGACGGCCGCCTCCACCCAGTCCGCATTTCGCCCGCGCAGATTGGCCAGCGACCGCGCCCAGGCTCTCGTGTCGTTGAGGATCTTCTCGTCCATGACGCCGCCGCCGGTGGTATCGGCCTGCCCGGGACCCATCCGCACGGGATGCGCGGCGCCGATGTGCGTCCCCGGCGTCATGGCGGCCACGTGGGCGGCCACGGTGATGAAAACGCCGGCCGAGGCTGCGCGCGCGCCCGACGGACCCACGTAGACGATCACCGGCACGCGGGTGCCTAGAAAGGACTTTACGATCTCGCGGGTCGACTGTACGAGGCCGCCCGGCGTATCGAGCTCGATCAGCACGGCCTGGGCGTTTCGTTCGGCGGCCTCGTCGAAGACGCGGTGGAGGTAACGAACCGTGACCGGCGTGATGGGCTCGTCATCGATGCGCGCGCGGAAGACGGGGCCCGAGGCGTCCACCGTGTCGGCACTCGTAGGGCGTTCGCCGCCGGAAAGTGCGCCGCGCGTCGCGTCGGCCTGGTCGTCGGTGCCGGCGGCCTGCAGGCCTACCAGAATCGGGGAATGCTGCGCAGTCGTCCCGGACGATGCAGACCCCGCCCATACCGGCATGGCGCCGGTGAGAAACAGTATGATGAGCAGCATCCGGCCACGCATAAGAGTCGCCAGGTTTTCGAAGCCAACCCGAAAGCCTTGCATCCGGCCGGCTCGGCTCGTGGATGCATTAGCTTGCGAATGCATATCCGACCGGCAAACCACCGAGGCGCTGACCGTCCAGCCGTCGGTGGTTCATTGCCCGGCCGCCTAGAGATCAATACGTCCACCGTCCAGAAGTCAGCGGTTCAACGGTTCAGCCATCCGGCCCGCACCGCTTCGACCGTCCGCCCCGCAACGGTTCAGCCGTCCAACCGACGACGGTTCCTCGGCCGGCCGTCCAGCTCTTAACGGTTCAGCCCTCCGGCCGTTCAGCCGACCAGCCGTCCAGCCGAGCAACCCCTCAGCCCTCCAGCCGTCCAGCCGACGGACCCCCCAGTCCTCTAGCCGACCAGCCGTCTAGCTATTACCTCGTCACGGCTCCCGCGATCTTGCACGCCTCCTCGAGGAAAGCCTGCAGGGCGCGGATATCCGAGATGACGAGCGAGGGGCGGTCCTCCTGCTCCTCATACTCGGAGGAGAAGACGATCTGATACGGGAGGCGCAGGCGGACCGTCTTCCAGCCGAGCGCGTTCGGTGCCCTGAAGTCCTTGGCCGGATCGTCGGCGACGTACGCGAGCTCCTCCGGCTGCAGGGCCAGTTCCGAGGTCACGTGCCGGAATGCTCGCTCGTGGGGTTTGCGATATTTCTTACCCCAATCGTCGGTGAAGACGACGATGTCGAGCTTCTCGGTCAGTCCCAGCGCTTCGATCTTCCTGCGACCGGCTTCGGGGGAGCCGTCGGCGATGATGCCGAGCTTCACGCTGCTGTCGCTGAGCTTGCGCAAGAGACTCCCCATGCGAGGCATGAGATTGATGTCGGGGAGGTGGCTGAGATAGGCCTCCGTGATGTCTTTCGCCGAGTGGCCGTTGCAAATCTCGGGGTACTGCTCCAGGATATCGTCAAAATGCAGACCGTGGCCGCTTTCCTGGAATCGGTCCCACATGAACGTATACAGCTCCCGCCGCGTGCTGCTGTCGTCCGTGAGCAAGGCGCTTACGTGCTTGTAACCGCTCTTGATGTACTGCCGCTCCAAGTAAAGCGTATCGTCGAGGTCGAAAATAACGGCGCGAATGGGCATAGTCGGGTACTTTCTTGACAAGAATCCGCGCATTTTAAGCGGAAAACCGGTGTAAAGGTCCTGAAACCGTGCTTTTTTCGGGACGAATCCTCGAGCGAGGGCTATCGATCTCGCCTCGTCCGCGGCGGACGTCGCAGGGCACCTACTCGAGGGCCGTTATTTTTTCCCATCCGGAGGTTATGTCTGCGCCGCTCGCGTGTCTAGAGGAATGGTTCAACACTGCATTCCGAGTTCTCACGTGGCGCGCAGGACGCGCGGAGGCGGCCATGCCGGTCTATACTGTGATTTTGATTGTTGCCGCCGGCGTTCTGGGTGTGTCGGAGGCCTACGCGCAGACGGCCGTGTGGTCGGAAGACTTCGACGACACGACGCCGCCGGCCGGTCCGGCCGGATGGACGCTGGAGGACGGATGGCAGACGTCGTCCAGCGCCGCTTCATCCGGGTCCGGCGTGAACAACCTGATGCACGCCGGCTCTACAGGGGCCTCCGCCCGGACGCCGGCCCTGGATCTTACCGAGGCGACCTTCGCAACGCTGTCCTTCCTGGCACGCCGGTCCGGCTCGTACGACAGGCAGAACCTGCGTGTGACGGCCTCGACCGACGGCGGCACCACGTTTCCGACGACGATATTGGGCGCCGGCGCCGCTCTTCCCGCTGCCGCCTCCAACTACGAGACCGTGTCGGTCACGCTGCCTCCCGCGCTGCTCGGCCGATCCGATGTCGTCTTTCGGTTCGAAGGGTTGGGAGGGAGCAGCTCCAGCTCGAACGTGCGCATCGACGACGTGCTTCTCGAGACCAACGGCTCCGGAGACGCGTCCGGCGGCACGCTGGGATTCAGCACGAGCTCGGGACAGGCGCGGCCCGGCGAGGGAGGTGTCGACGT
>CAZXHQ010000010.1:8529-9844 GCA_964640145.1 uncultured Rhodothermales bacterium
CGTCCGGTTCGGTGGACGCGGAGGTCCGCGACGTCCTCACGCTTTCGAACGTCGTCGGCGCCCTCGCGACGCCGGAAGGAACCGACGCGGGGATTCAGCTGGGGGCGGCCTCCTACCATCTTACGGTCGGGCGCGGCGCCGCGGTCTTCGACGTCTCCCCGTCGACCGTGGATCTCGGCGCGGTGGATGTCGGGGAGAGCGACAGCGCTTTCGTGACGGTGACGAATTCGGGTGGAGCGGCCAGCCTGGCCGTGACGGCGGTCACGAGTTCGAATCCGCTTTTCACCGTAGCGCCGGACACCGGCGTCGTCGCTCCCGACGACAGCATGCGGTTCGTACTCACATTTACACCGGTAGATACGGCCTTCGGTCATCAGACGGCCGATGTGTGGTTCCACCACAGCGGGGAAGACAGCGTGGCGATGATCACGTTAACAGGAAAGGGCCGCGGCGGTCGGGGTGATGCCGAGGGTGACGGTACCGTCGACGTGTTGGACGTTGTCCACACGCTCGATTTTGTGCTCGCCCGGACTTCGCCCGGGCCTGTGCAAAGGGCCGCCGCGGATCTCTTTCCTTTTCCGGTCGGAGACGATGAGCTCGACGTACGCGACCTCACCGTGCTGTCGCAGGCCGTAGCGCGCGGGCAGTGGCCCGACGGCGTAACCCTGCCTATGGAAGGAGCTCCCGCCGCGAGATCGTCCGCAGGTGCTGTTCAAGTCGCGCTGCTGTCGGACGGCTCGGCAGGGTACCTGCTCGAGCTCCGACATGACGTCCCGATCAGAGCTTTCCAACTCATCTTACCCACCGCTTCCGCCTCCGCGTCGGTCGGACCGTCTGCCGGCCTGACCCTTCACAGCGGATACGACGCGACGAATCAAGAGCTCCGGATCGTAGGCTTCGTTCCCGACGGTGGCAGTGTAGAGTCGGGCGTCGAACGCATCGCGGTGTCGACTCGCGTCGGAGCGCCGAGGTACGCCACGGTGGTCGGCAAAGACGGACGTCGCGTTGCCGTTGACGCACAGATTCCCACCCTCACCGATCGGGACGAACTGCCGGTTCGCCGGCTAGGCGCGCCGTATCCGAATCCGTTCCAGACATCCGACGGGCCTATGCGCATCGACGGGATTCCGCCCGGCGCCGAAATGGACATCTTCGACGTGCTCGGGCGGCGCATCCACGGCGAAGTCGTGGAGGGCCGAGACTTCGAGTGGAACGGCCGCGATGGGGCAGGCGGCACGGTGCCTCCCGGCCTGTACATCACCCGGATGCGGCTCGACGGCCGCGTTGAGCGGACCTGGGCCGTGGTCGTGCTCCG
>CAZXHQ010000010.1:9944-20663 GCA_964640145.1 uncultured Rhodothermales bacterium
ATAGTCGAGAACGACCCGGCCGATGTATTCCTGCTGCTCTTCGGTCAGCTCCGTGTGCATGGGGAGTGAGAGCACTTCGCCGGCAGCCTGTTCGGTTTCGGTAAGATCGCCGCAGCGGCATTCACCCTCGGAGAACACCGGAAGCTGGTGGAGCGGGACCGGGTAGTAGATCGCGTGCGGTATGTCCTGCTCTTTGAGATGCTGCGAGAGGCCGTGGCGCCCGCCGGGGAGGTCCTCGGAGATGCGGATCGTATACTGATGGTACACGTGCGTCCGGTTCGGTGCATGGTACGGGGTCGTGATGAAGGCGCTCTCGGCAAACAGGGCGTCGTAAAAGGCGGCCGCGCGACGACGCGCCGCGTTATAGCCGTCGAGATACTGGAGCTTCACCTTGAGCACGACGGCCTGTATGGTGTCGAGCCTGCTGTTGACCCCGACCATCTCGTTGTGATATTTGCTTTCGGATCCGTGGTTGGAAATCATCCGCATCCGCCGATAGTGCTCCTCCTCGTCGGTCAGCACGGCTCCACCGTCGCCGAAGCATCCCAGGTTCTTTGAGGGAAAAAAGGAAAGGCAGCCGATGTCTCCGACGAATCCCGTTTTCCTATCCTTGTACGTCGACCCGATGGCCTGGGCATTGTCCTCGATGACGTAGAGGTCGTGCCGCCGCGCGATCTCCAGGATCGGATCGAGATCGGCCGGCTGCCCGAACAGATGAACCGGGATGATCGCTTTCGTATCCGGGGTGATCAGCTCCTCGATCTTATCCGGATCCAGATTGAACGTCTGCGGATCGATGTCGGCGAAGACCGGAGTCGCCCCCAGCAAGGCCGCTGCTTCGGCGGTCGCGATAAAGGTAAAAGCAGGGGTGATCACCTCGTCGCCGGGTCCGATGTCCAGGGCCATCATGGCCACCTGCAGGGCATCGGTGCCGTTGGCGACGCCGAGCGCGAAGGAACCCTCGAGGTAGCCGGCGAGCTTGCATTCGAACTCACCGACGGCGGGGCCGCGGATGAAGGCGCATTCGTTGATGACGTCTTCGATGGCCTCGTCGATCTCATGCTTGATCGCGTCGTACTGGCCGCGAAGGTCGACCATTTCCAGGTTCATTTGGAATCGCATAGGTTGAAGGTTGGCTCGAAGGTTCGAGGTTTCTCGACGGCTATCTATTTGACGTCGTCCCAGTCCTGGTTTTCCAGAAGCTGCTCGATCGGGACGTCCCGAATCGGCGTTGCAGGTAGCCCCGCGTACACGGTACGGGCATCGGCGTTTCGCGTCAACAGGCCGCCGGCGGCGATGACCGCGTCGGGCTTCACCTCCTTGCCCGGAAGGATGACGGCACCGACGCCCAGCCGGGCTCCACGCCTCAGAACAGCTCCCTTAAAGTGCTTAAAGCGCTCCTCCGTGCGGCCGAGGTAGTTGTCGTTGCTGGTCAGGACGCCCGGGGCGACGAAGACGCGGTCTTCCAGAAGCGAATAAGCGGTAATGTAGGCATTCGTTTCGAGCTTGCAGTACCGCCCGATGGTACACTTGTTTTCGATGGCGACTCCGCGTCCGACGATGGTGAAGTCTCCAACCGCCACCTCCTCCCGGATGGTCGCAAGGTCGGCCACGAGCACGTTCTCGCCGAGAACACTGCCCGCGTAGAGTACGACGCCTGCCCCGAGGAGGGAACCGGATCCGATGCGTGACGGCGGCTGCCTCCGGTCATTGGTCACCGCACTGTTGGCCGATCGCATGGGTTGCTTCCCGATACAGGCGCCGTCGTCGATACGGACGCCGCTGCCGATCTGAGCGCCGTCATGAATAACGACGTGATGCCCGATCTCACATCCGTCGCCGATCCGAACGCCGGCACCAATGATCGTGTGATGCCCGATGCGGGTTTTGGATCCAACGTCTGCGTTCGCTTCGATGACCACGTAATGGCCGGTCGAAACATCGTCACCGATTGTTACATTATCTTCAATGACAGATGTAGGATGCATCATCCGATCTCGTGGTGTCGGTTCGTCAGCCATCTTGTGACGTTTGTAGTGGCGTGCTCGCTCGAATATGATTCGGTAGGGATGCTGGAAAACATGGAGCCCTCGTTGTGTATCTCGTTCACCGAGAAGGATTCATGCTACCTCTTGTGCCGCACGCTCACGACGCAGTCGAATGTAATCGGCGTACGATGAGGTGTCGTGGCTTATCGCACGCCACGAGAGGTTTACGCAACTTATTTGCTCTGAAATACATAAATTAGGCTTCATCCCCAACACAACTGCTCATCAATTAACACAGAACCAGGAGAGAGTAATATGGCAAAGCGTTCTGGAACGAAGAAAGCCGGGCAGTTCTCTTTTGAGGTCGTTTCTGAAGAGACGGCCCAGGAAGAACTGTCTGAACTCCGCAGTGGACGAGGCGGGCGGGTCTCAAAGTACGAGCCTCTCGCGGACACCGCCCAAAAACTGACCGGTGACAAGGTTCTCAAGGTCAAATTAGGCAAGAACGAGGTCGGCGGGCTCCGCGGTTATCTGCGCCGGCGCTTCGGAGAGAAGTTCACGGTCAAGTCGTCCAAGATCGATGGCGACGAGTACATGGCATTCGTCTTCCTGACACCCGAGGAGGCGAAGTAGACGCCCCGCTCCAGACAGACAGGCCGGATGTAGACCGGCTTGAATATAGAAAAGCCCGTGCTCCGGTAAGGAACACGGGCTTTTCTACAAGCCTGACCTTCGACCGCATGTAGCGTATGTACGACTTGATCTACTCTTAGAGCGTTTCGAGGTAATGCTCCGCCAGGCTCTTGTAGCTGCCGTACGTAGCGTTCTGGAAGGACTCCTTCGCAGCGACCGTCTCGCCGGCGTACATCAGCGCCTCGCCCTTCACGAAGTGGATCTTCGCGGCGTCGCTGCGGCTTCCGCGGTGGATCTCAAGCGCCTGATCGGCGAGCGCAATGGCCTCCTCGTAGTTGCCGAGGGCGTTGTTTGCCGTCGCACGGTAGTAGTACGTATCGGCATCGGGCTCGAGAATCTCCTCCAGCTGATCGAGATATTCGAGCGCTTCGCGGGCGTCCGCGGCCGACGGTTCGGCTCGGCGGCCCAGCGCGGAGGATGCGAGGAAGACGTAGTAGTCGCGAATGCCCTGCTGGCCCTCGCGCACCGCGTCGCTGTCGCCGTTCTCCTCCCCGTATGCAATCAGGTCCTGATAGGCCTGTACGGCGTCCTCCGGCCGCTCGAGCTTCTTGAGAGCGAGCGCCTTGCCCAGATAGTTTTTCGAGTACTGCGGAAACAGTTCGATACCTGAGTTGAAGCGGCTGAGCGCCTCGTCGAAGCTCTCGTTATCAACGAGCTGCTTGCCTAGATTGTAGTCGATAATCGCCGCATTCTTCGCGGCACGTCCAGCGATCTCATTATCGCCTTCCTGCGCGGCGAGGTTCGCGGCACGGGCAAACGCATCATGGGCCGTGGTGTAGTCATTCGCCTTCGCAGCTTCGATGGCCGCATTGTAGGCCTCCTTATACTCCTGAGCGAGAGCGGGAATCGCGGTCAGGCCGCCAATCAGTACGGCGATGAGTGCAAGCAGTGCGAAAGGTCTAAGTGTCTTCATGGCGTTCACAGTCATCTCCTTTTTACTGGCTGTGGGTGGCTGAATTATATCTTGTCGGGACTAATTATCTCATCGGCACAAAGGTCGCCGGCCCCAGTGTGGATGTCTTCGGCGACGGTCTTCGCGTCGTGACTATTCTGCATGGTTGCGAGAAGCGTGCCAAGACCGCGACCGGAGCACCGGCATAATGTACGAAATCCACGCTTCCCTCGGCACGGATAACAAGAACTACAAGGGTCACTCGGGCAGGGTTCCGGACGAGGTGATTCATTTACAATTCACGGTCCCGTATGCTACGCTGCACGCGCAGTGTACACGATGGGCGCCAGTAGAGAAGAGGTACCGTGTCGATATGAGGTCGCGCCGCCCCATCCTTCGGGGGCTAGAAATTGGGTACCATGGCATGCTCGCGGTAGAATCCGTCGATGATCTCGACGGCCTCGTCGGGATCGTCGGTCAAGTCGAACAGGTCGCCGTCGTCGGGCGAAATATTGCCCGCCTCGAGAACGGCGTCCTCCAGCCAGTCGACGAGCCCGCCCCAGAACGAGGAGCCCATCAGCACCACCGGGAAGCGCGTAGATTTGCCCGTTTGAATGAGGGTAAGGGATTCGAACAGCTCATCCATCGTACCGAACCCTCCGGGAAGCACGATAAAGCCCATCGCATACTTCACGAACATCACCTTTCGAACGAAGAAGAAGTTGAAGTTGATGTTCTTGTCGTAGTCCACATAGGGGTTGCTGGCTTGTTCGTGGGGCACGACGATGTTGAGCCCGATCGATATGCCGCCGGCATCATGTGCGCCCTTGTTGGCCGCCTCCATGATACCGGGGCCGCCTCCGGTAATCACGCCGAAACCCCGCTCGACGAGGATGCGGCCGACCTGCTCACCCATGTTGTAGTACGCATCGTCATTCTTCGTACGCGCAGAACCGAAGACGGAAACGCAGGGCCCCAGCCGCGCCAGCTTGTCGAATCCTTCTACGAACTCGGACATGATGCGGAAGATGCGCCACATGTCCCGTGTATTGATCTGATTCCACGTGCGGATCTCATGCTGCGACATTTTGCCCGCATTCGGTTCACGCGCGTTCCCGTCCGGCGGTTCTGGAGTCATGCCTGGCATGTCTGGTTCACGCACGGTCGTCTATGTAACTGCGTTCTGTACGCAAAGGCGAACGGTGGTCTGCGTAAAGGGTACGGCGCGGAGACATAAAGAAAAACCGCCCCCGGGGTGGTGGAGGCGGTCTTCTAGTCGGGAACGTCTGAGGCACGGACGCCTGAGGTCATTCGGTCAAGCAACCTGCTATCAGTTTCCCGCGGCTAACTCGTCGCGATACTCCTCGCTGGCGTAAATGGCCCCCTCGACGCGCCGATTCTGCTGACGTCCTATGTCCGTGTCGTTCGAGGCGATGGGCTCCCGCTCACCCTTGCCGACCGTCGTGATCCGGCGCGGCGATACACCTTCACTGATGAGGTATTCGGCGGCCGCACTGGCGCGGCGCTGCGAGAGGCCCATATTGTAGCTGTCGGAGCCCACCGAATCGGTATGCCCGACGACGACCAGGTCGGTGTTCGGATACTCCTGCAGGTTCTGGGCGAGTTTGCGGAGCTCCGTTCTGGCTGTGGGACGGAGGTCGGCCGAATCGAAATCGAACAGCAGGTTGTTTTCGAACTTAACGGCGATGCCTTCGCCTATGCGATCGACTTCAGCCCCGTCGAGCTCTTCTTCGAGCTCCTGCGCCTGCTCATCCATCTGCTGGCCGATGATCGCTCCGGCGGTGCCGCCGACGGCAGCGCCGATGATGGCGCCCTTCGCGGTGCCGCCGTATTTGGAGCCGACCGCACCGCCGATCACGGCACCGGCGCCGGCACCGATGGCGGCACCCTGCTCCGTCTTACTCAGGCTTGAACACCCCGCCATGCTCATGAAGAAGAGCATCAGTGCGGACAGCGTGAGGACGATCCCTCGTGTCATTCGAAGCGGTAACATGGTTCGATATCCTCTATATGTACATGCTCGGAACGAGAGCTCGCGAGCCCGCGAGCTCTTCACGTGACTTGTAACCTGACAGGTGGCGATGCTTCAAGCTTGATGCCAAGTTGCGCCGATCGCAAGGGAACGCCGTGCTCGGCGCCGCGCCGCGAATTCCGATACCGGCGGGCCCGCTCCGATGGGTCACGCTGGTGTACCCGTACCGGCTATACACCGGCTGGGGCGGGAGTTTCCGCAGCCCCGGCGTCTATACGAAATACGTAACACTGGTAATGATCGTGCTACCGTACTCGGGCAGCGGAGCCGGTTGCCGGTGTGGGAGGATGGGTAGAAAACAACGCAGTCTCAGTCTCACTTCGTAGAGCGAAGTGGACACGAGCGATGGGACCGGTGACGGTTTCGAGGACCTGCCCGATGGCTACGAAGGTGAGTTGAAGGCTGAAAGTGTCGCGTTCCTGATCGAGATGCCCAGTTCGAAAGAACCATTCACCGTCCGGCGGTACCGGCACATCGACGTCTACGGTGGCGTGCGCGGGCGTACGTCGCGAGGTCCTGGCAGCGCACGCGCATTGAGCCTCATTGTACGGTTCCGCGAATGGATGTACCGGACTCATAGCGCGGACGCAGGCGGCGAGCTCGCGGGCGCCTCCAGGGTCGAACGGGGCGCCGACAGAGGCGGCGGTCGATCTCAACGAGAATAACGCATGCTTAACGAGAATAACGCACGCGGACACTGGACAGCCGATCCCCGCATCCCCATTTTGGGGATGCCTCCGGCGCGGGGCGCTTGCTCGTGATTCGCGTGCTCGTGACCGCTCATTGTCAACCGCTCATTGTCATCCGTTCGTATGAACCGCTCGTCGTCAACCGCCTGCTCGTGACCCGCTTGTTTGTCAACCACTCGCTTGTGAGCCGCCTGCTCGTGAGCAGCCTGCGCGGCTGATTCGGCCCGCTCGCTCGTGGCAGCTCGGAGCCCGTGAACCGCTCTCGGCATCGCTCGTGAAATACACCGCCGCAGAGGGCCTGGCAATCGGCGATCGTAACGACGTCATTCAATCGACCAGTTAGACCGACTACATGAAGCTCATCATTCCTATGGCCGGCCGTGGAACGCGCGTCCGGCCGCACTCGCACGTGACGCCGAAGCCGTTGATCAACGTTAAGGGTCGCAGCATGGTGGAACGGATCGTAGATACGTTCAACCGCGTGCTGCCGACCAACCTCGACGAGGGCGTCTTCGTCCTGGGGCCTGATTTCGGGGCGGAAGTCTATCAGGCGCTCCGTGCGATCTGCGACCGTCACGGAATGAAGGCGCATTTTGCCGTACAGGAAACGGCGGAAGGGACGGCCCACGCCGTCTTCGCGGCCAAGGAATATCTGTCCGGCGACGGCATCGTGGTCTTTGCCGACACGGTATTCGACATGGAGCCCGGCGTCGATCTGGAAGGATCCGACGTGGTCGCCTGGGTCAAGCACGTCGAGGATCCGAGCCGGTTCGGCGTGGCGGTTCGCGACGGCGAGAAGATCGTCGAGCTGGTGGAGAAGCCGTCGGAGCCCATCTCCACGGAAGCGCTGATCGGGATCTACTACGTGCGCGATCTGGGCACGTTGAAGGACGCTATCGCCGGGCTGATCGGCGACGACGTACGCGGTAAAGGCGGAGAATATCAGCTCACCGATGCCTTCGACCGGATGCTTAAGAACGGCGACGTGTTCACGACGGCCTCCGTCACCGAATGGCTTGATTGCGGGACGATCCCGGCCCTCAAGGATACGACGAGGCACATCCTGGACAAGGAGGGTGGCGACCTTCACCACGGAGAGGTCCAGAACAGTATCGTGTTGGATCCTGTCTACATCGGTCCGGGCGCGCAGGTACGCGACTCCGTCGTCGGGCCGCACGTCTCGATCGAAGCGGGAGCCACCGTGAAAGGCTCGGTGCTGAAACGCACGATCGTCTTCGCCGAGGCCCACATCGAAAACGCCGTACTCGACGACTCGGTCATCGGCCGGCACGCCGCCGTCAAGCCGGGCGCCCGCGTCGTCAACGTGGGGGATCACTCGGAACTAGGGTAGATCCGGTTGGCAGTTTGGCAGGTTTACAGGTGGCGGTTTGGCAGTCGGCAGTTTCTCCATGACGGACGTATGAGCTCGAACTGCCAACTGCTTAACCGGCTAGCTGCGAACCATTTATTATGACCGTCTTACCCAAATCGAGTGAGCGTAAGCTCGGCTTCGACGTGCTGCGCGAGCGGCTCCGGGGGCTGATTCGCAGCCCGCTGGGAGAAGATCGCCTCGACCGAATGCGGGTTTCGAGCGATCTCACGTGGATCGACGCCGAGCTCGGCCGGGTCGCGGAGCTGCAGGAGATCTTCCGGTTCGACGACCCGCTTCCGCTTCGCTACGTGCTCGACGTGCGTGCGGCCGTGGACCGGGCAGCGCCGCAGGGATCCATGCTCGGCCCCGAGGAGCTCCTCGATCTGCGCCGCGTTCTGATCACGCTTCGACACCTGCGCCGCTTCTTCGAGAGCCGGCGCGGCAGTTACCAACGCCTGCTCGACGTGGCGGCTCGCATCACCGCGCTGCCCGGCCTAGAGGAGCACATCGAGAAGGTGGTGGACGAGGAGGCGACCGTGCGGGATACGGCCTCCCACGAACTGCAACGACTGCGCCGCCTCATCATCCGCAAACAGGCCAGTCTGCGGGAAGCGCTGCAGAGCGCGCTTCGACGTGCGATGCGGTCCGGATTTGCGACGGAGGAGCAGCCGACGATCCGGAACGGCCGGATGGTGATTCCCGTGCGGGCGGAGGCGAAGCGGAAAGTGCAGGGATTCGTGCAGGACACCTCCTCGAGCGGACAGACCGTCTACATCGAGCCGTCCGACTGCCTCGATCTCAACAACGAAGTGCGCGAACTGCAAGGGGACGAGCGCCGGGAGGTCGAGCGAATACTCCGCGAAATAACGGCCGACGTGCGCGCACACATAGCTGAGATTCGAGAAGGCCTTCGCGTACTGGCCACGTTCGACCTCCTGCAGGCCAAGGCACGGTTTGCAAACGATCTCGATGCCGTGGTCCCGGAGCTGAACGAGAAGGGCGAAATAGACATCCGCCTGGGTCGGAACCCCGTCCTGATGCTCCACTTTCGGGATCTCGATGCGGCGTCGGAACGGGATGTGGTCCCGCTCGAGCTGCGACTCGGCGACGAGTACCATACGCTGGTCATTACGGGTCCGAACGCCGGCGGCAAGACGGTCGCCATGAAGACCGTCGGCCTCTTCGCAGTGATGCTGGGCTACGGGCTGCCGATTCCGGTAGCGGAGAAGTCGCGCTTCGCCGTCTTCCAACGGCTGTATGTGGACATCGGAGATGAGCAGTCGATCGAAGAAGATCTGTCAACCTTCAGCTCCCACGTGTCGAACCTGAAGCACATGCTGTCCGACGCGGGGCGTCACTCGCTCGTCCTGATCGACGAAGCCGGCACGGGGACCGATCCTGCCGAGGGGGGCGCGCTGGCGCAGGCCGTGCTGGAGCGGCTCACGGAGCGGGGCGCGCGAACGATTGCGACGACGCATCACGGCACGCTGAAGGTATTCGCCCACGAGACCGAAGGCGTCGAGAACGGATCCATGGAGTTCGACCAGACGACGCTGAGCCCCACGTACCGGTTTCAGCCCGGCGTGCCGGGCTCATCCTACGCGTTCGAGATCGCGCACCGGATCGGTCTCGATGAGACCATCCTCCAGCGGGCCCGCGCACTGGTCGGCGAGCAGAAGACCGCGCTCGAGGAGCTCATCACCACGTTCGAGACCCGCACCCAGGAGCTCGAGGCGAAGCTGACCGAGGCCCGAGAGACCATTCGGCGTGCCCGCCACGAGCAGGAGCAGTTCGCGCGGAAAGCGGACAAGCTGGACCGGGAGCGGGAAGACATCCGCCATCAGGCGCTGAAAGAGGCCGAACGGATCGTCGGCGAGGCCAATGCTCGCATCGAGCGCACGATCCGAGAGATCAAGGAGGCCGAGGCCGAACGAGGCGCTACGATGGCCGCCCGGCAGCAGCTGGAGTCTTTTCGGGAGGATGTGGAGGAGCGGCTCTCCGAACCGGGCCGCGCCGAGAAAGCTGAACCGAGCGCAGAGCCGGCGGAGCAGCCGCAGGAGCGTCCCAAGCCCGTGGGCGGTGCCATCCAGGTAGGCGACCAGGTCGTGCTCGATGACGGGTCGACGGCCGCGGAGGTGCTGGAGATCGAAGGCGACGAGGCCGTCGTCAGCCTGAACTCAATGCGCCTGCGTGCGGATCTCGATCGGCTGAAAAAGGTCGGAGGCAAGCGTGGGCAGCAGGTCCGCATCGGCCGGGTGGAACGGAGCGGCGGAGAGATGACGGCGCTGAGTGCCCGCAGCCGCATCGACCTCCGCGGCCGGAGGGTGCCGGAAGCGCTCGAGGAGGTGGCCCGGCTCATCGACGAGGCGCTCGTCTCGAATCTCAGCGACGTGGAAATCCTCCATGGCAAGGGCACGGGCGCCCTTCGCCAGGCCATCCACGAATATCTCGCCGAACGAGAGGAAGTCGTCTCGTTCGAGGAAGCGCCGTGGGATCAGGGCGGGGCCGGCGTGACGTACGTCCATATGCGGTAGAAACCGCAGCGAAACAGTCGTCTCCGCGTAATGGATGACTACGGCTCCTCCAGGAGGTCATGATTCGGCGACGGACGTGCCTATGGGAATGAATAAATGCACACTTCGTTCAGGTCCTGCCGCGATCGGTCCTCTTCATGCGCAGGATTTCATGTGGAGGATAGCGGTCGGATGTTGGTTCCCGGTTGCTTCGGCATATCAAAACATGGTTCTTCATATCAAAACATGGTTCTTCCAACAACGATTCCCTCCGATCACGGGCTGAGACAAGGGTGGACGCGTGAACTAGATGCGGATATGACATGGAGGTAACAATGTGGCGTGCTAGAACCTGCCAGCATGCACTCGATCTCCGAAAGCCGGCCTGTTGCGGTCGTGGAAGCCGGTTGTTGTTGATTTCTTGATCTCGAGCTGCTGAAACACATGAAAGTTGTCGTCACGCGCCCGCTCCCCGGAGAGGGAATGAAGTTCTCCGAACCGTTTCACGTCATCGAGCAC
>CAZXHQ010000011.1:0-20497 GCA_964640145.1 uncultured Rhodothermales bacterium
TGTCCGCCGACACTTCGATCTCGATCTCGCGATCGTCGAGCTCACCGTCGTGCAGCTTCTGCCGGAATTTGCGGCGTGTCCGTTCGCGAAGCTCATCCTCGGACAGACCGTCCGCTTCCGCATCGTCGGTCTCCGCACCGCCGTTCTCGGTCTGCTGTTGCACGGTGAAGCCGGGCCCGGAGACGAACTGACCCGGGCGCTGCTGCTTCTTGGCGGGAGGGATGAGGATGTCGAGGATGCGGTCCTCGGCGTGCTTCTGGGCGCGGTCCTGGACGGACTGCGTCTGTTCCTCGCGTACCATTCCGATGGAGATGTCGACCAGGTCGCGAATCATGCTGTCCACGTCGCGCCCGACATAGCCGACTTCGGTAAACTTGGTGGCCTCAACTTTCATAAACGGGGCGCCGGCCAGCTTGGCGAGGCGGCGCGCTATCTCCGTCTTGCCTACGCCGGTCGGGCCAATCATGATGATGTTGTTCGGGATGATCTCTTCGCGCATGTCTTCCGGCGCGTTTCGGCGGCGCCAGCGATTTCGGAGCGCGATCGCGACGCTTTTCTTGGCGTCGTCCTGCCCGATAATGTATTTGTCGAGCTCGCCGACGATGTCACGTGGCGTAAGCTCGCGCATTTTCTGAAGGAAGGTATCTTCCACGTCGAAATATTCGCTAGTAGGGAGGCGGCTAGTGGGTGTATGGCGCGTCAGCCCCGGGGGCGGGAAGACGGTGCGTCGTCGGCCCGGTCTTCTTCCGGAAATTCCTCGCCAATCGCTTCGTCATCTCGCGCTTGCTCCCCGAGAGCAGGAGCGTCAGGCGGCGCAGTACCCGACCACTCCGCGTCGTCGCCTGCGCCGTCGCCGTTGTAGCGGTAGGATCCCTCCGGGTCGAACTGCGACGCGTCGTCATGATCGTGGCGGGCATCGTCTTCCCCGTAATACGAAGTCCGCGTGGCAGCTTTTAAGCGCGCGACGCTGGGATGGTGCTCCTCGAGAATGAGCACCGTGTAATCATGCGGAAATCCCCTCCGCTTCTCCAGACGTGCCGCTCCGCGCTCTTCCAGATCACTGATCAGATTCTTCGGATCATGGCGGCGCTCGTCGAGCAAATCCGACAGCTTTTTCAGGAGCGGCGTGAGGTAGACTTCTTCGTACTGCCCGAAGTGTTCCTCGATGATTTCGAGCGTGCGCAGGAGGATCGGATCGTGGATTTCCCGAGACCGGTCGGTCGAGCGAGGCGCTCCCCTCGAATCGACGTCGTCCACATGGCTGCGCGCAGCGGCGCTCAGCAGATCTCGAGCCGGGAAGAATCGGCATCCTTCCAGCAGGGGCGCTTCCTCGCGCGCGGCAGGATCATCGAGGCCGGCGACGAGCACCTGCCGCCCGTACCGGACGAACATCCGGACGAGCGGACGATAGATGCGGTGCCCCGTGAGGAGGACGAAGGTGGTGATGTCCGCGCGGTGGTGCAGCACGTCCATCGCGTCGACGCAGAGCTGCAGCTCGACGGCGTCCTCGCCTCGTTCGCGGGGGACGAAATGCGGCTCGACGCCCTGAAGGTATAGCGATCGCTGCACGCGTTGGCCGCTGCCCGGAAGGGAGGCGAAATCGGCATAGGCTCTGCTTACCGCGGCGGGTGCCTTGCGATCCTCCAGAAGACTGCGCTGAAGGGCTTCGATCATCTCCGTGACGAGCTCGGCGGGCTTAACCCTGTCCTCTGCCGTGCGGCAGAGGGTATGGTACAGATTCTCGTAGTCCACAAATATAGCGGCGCGCTCGGGCTTGCGGTCCTGTGCGCCGTCCTGCGGGGAATACGTCATAGTTCGAAACCGTGCGAATAGACGCTGTCAATCGTACGAAATGTTAATACAGGCGCGTAGTTCACTCCGCGTCGATCTCCAAGACGGAGATGTGGTCGTTCGTGTAGATGCAGATATCGGCTGCGATCTGAAGCGAATTCTCAACGATCTCTTTTGCGGATAGATGGTCGGCATGTTTCAGCGTGGCTCGTGCGGCGGCGAGCGCGTACGATCCGCCCGATCCGATCGCTACGATCTCGTCGTCCGGTTCGATGACGTCCCCCGTCCCGCTGATGAGCAAAAGCCGTTCGGGCGCACCGACGGCCAGAAGGGCCTCGAGGCGTCGGAGGAATCGGTCCGTCCGCCAGTCCTTGGCCAGTTCGACCGCCGACCGCGTCACGTTGCCGCTGTACTGCTGCAGCTTCTCCTCGAACCGCTCGAAGAGCGTGAAGGCATCGGCGGTTGCCCCCGCAAAGCCGACGAGAATCTGCCCGTCATACAGCGTGCGCACCTTCTGTGCCCGGTGCTTCATTACCGTCTCGTTCATGGTGGCCTGGCCGTCGGAGCCAAGCGCGACCTTGCCCTTGTGGCGCAGCCCGAGCACGGTGGTTCCGTGCATTCTTGGCAGAACGGAGGCGCTCGGTGAGCCCATATCGTGAGAACAGGTTTGGAATCTTCGTCGTGGTGGGCCTTAGACGTAGAATCCTTCTCAAGGTTCGTAGCGGTGCGCCCCGCCAAACGGTGTGGCGGACGACGGCGTCGAAGCTGCGTTTCCGGCTCATGGTCGGTACTGCGCCAGGGCCTCCACGATGACGTCCTGGGCCGTGCGGACGGCAGACGTTCTGGAGGTGTAGTGATTGGTCATGATCGAAAAAGCCAGCATGCGCCCGGCCCTCGATCGCACGTACCCGCTCAGGCTGCTTGCGGCCGTGAGCGTGCCGGTCTTGCCGCGCATCTGTCCGCGAGCAAGACTGTTGCCGAGCCGATGCCGGAGCGTTCCCTGCTCCCCGGCGAGAGGGAGCGAATGGTAGAAGCCGTTCCGAACCAGCTGATCGTCGTGGCGCCACATGTAGGAGAGGAGGGCGGTGGTCATCTGCGGGGTAACGAGATTGAGGCGGGAGAGTCCCGAGCCGTCCACCAGGCGGATCTTGCTGGTGTCGATGCCGGCCCGGACGTAGGTGGCCATCGCAACGTCGATGCCCATCTCCGATGAGCCCGGCTCCAGATCGTCGTCGTCCGTGTTCGGGAATTCGGCCGCGAGGGTCTTCATCAGCAGATCGGCATAGAGGTTCTGGCTAGCCTTGTTGATCAGGGCGGTGACCTCGGCGAGCGGTGCGGAGTGGTGAACGGCGATGCGTCGATATCGTCCTGCCTCATAGTCGGGCTTGATGGAGATCTCGTCCACGTCCACCGCATTCCCGCCGACGGCGATTCCGGACCGCAGCAGGCTCTCGCGCAGGACGTGCACGAAGTATCCCGTCGGATTCTCGACCGTGATCTCCTCCGCGTCCCGACCGCCGACCGGTACGCGTGTGGTCACTTCCACGGTGTTCGTGCCTCGTACGCGCCGGTAGCCTTCGTCGACGCTGCGGTCCGCCGGAATGGTGACCGAACGGTTGATCACGTCGACGTAGGTGGTGTTGAACGGCTCCCACTCGACATCGGCCGGCATGTCGCGACCGCGGCCGGTCACGTACAGGTGCACGACGTTGTCGTGAAAGCTGAGACCACCGAGCTGTGCCGAGTAGTAGTAGGTCTCGTCGTCCCACGACCAGTTCACGCCGAGCGGCGTGTTGTCGATGACGTCGTCGTCGCCGACGATATCTCCTTCCACGCGCCCTATGCCGGCGGCGCGCAGCGAATCAGCCCAGTCCCGGAAGATGCGTGTCGCATCGATGTCCTCGTTCCAGGTTCCCTTGTCGGACTCGTAGTGCCCGCCGATGGTGGGATCGGCGGCGCCGCGGACGATCACGTTGCCTCGGAGGACGCCGTCGACGACCGGCCCGTCGACGTACACGGCCGTCTCGTACCGGTACAGAGGACCCAGCAGGTCGAGGGCGGCCGCCGTAGTATACAGCTTCACGTTCGAAGCCGGCACGAAGTTCTTGCCCTCGCTGCGCGCGTAGAGGGTGCGGCCCGTCTCCAGGTCGACGACGTGCACGCCCCAGAAGCCGTCGGCGAACACGTCCGCACCGATCACCTGATCGATGGTCGCGCCGAGCGCGGGGTCGGCTAGTGCCGGCTGCTGCGCCCACGCGGGCCGCCATGCCAGAACCAGAAGGAGGCAGGAAATGAGTGCTGTTCGATTCACGGGACCTGTCACTGAGATCGAGGCTGTCGGACCGATTCGGCCTCGAGCGCCAGGCGTTCCGGGTCGGGCTGCTGCAGGACGACGAAAGCGTGCTCGACCGTCGATATGGGTGCGGCGGGCCGCACGAATACCGCCAGCTCGTTGCGGCCCGTACGAGCCGAAACGGAATCCACTGTTCCGATGGGGAGTCCGGGAGGGAAAACGCCGCTGTATCCGGCCGTCACGACGAGCTGGTCGGGCTCGACGGGTTCGGTCTTCACGATGTGATCGAGGCGCAAGCGGTCTATCCGCGTGCCCTCCCATCGCACAATGCCGAAGGCCTGCAGGGGCTGCACCTTGGCCGGGATGCGAAAGTCGGTATTTACGTACGGCATGACCTTCGAGTAGCGCTTGCTGACGAGTACGACCTTACCCAGGATGCCGCGTTCGTCGATGACCGCCATGTCCAGTCCTACGCTGTCCTCCGACCCTACGTCCAGCGTGAGATAATTCCACTGCCCCGTAAAATCCTTATTTATGATCTGCGCGGCCAACACCTCGTAGTCCGTAGTGTCGCGGAAGCCGATGAGATTACGGAGGCGCTGGTTTTCGAGAAGGGCTTCGCGAGAGCGCGCGACCTGACTGGAGAGCGTGATGTTTTCCTCACGAAGAACCTCGTTTTCGGCGAGCGCGCGAAAGTATCCGCCTATCCAGGCAAACCGTGCCTCCAGCCAGGCGGTGCTCTCCAGTGCGGTGGCTCGGAGGCCGCCGAGAAGGGGCTGATTCGCCGTCAGCATCGTCGCCAACGATACGATGAGGAGGACGCCCAGGATGACCCAGTCCCGTATGCGATCCCAGAGGCGAAACGTCATGGAGGGGATAGGCTGTCACGAAGATAAACTACCGGCTATACGACGACGCCGACGCCTTCAGAGATCCGTGGGAAGGAGCCGGCGGTTGGCGGCGAAAGACCCCGTGCTGCGCTACCGGGTCATAGATGCAGAAAACGGGTGCGAGTAGTTAGTTTCTCGAGAGGTGGCAGTTTAGCCGTTGGCAGTGGGCCGTTTCTCCCAGCTGACGAGAAGGCAATGAACGCCAACCGCCAACTGCTAAATCGCCAACGAACTACGTCAGCACCCGTTCGAAATCTTCTACGGTCTCGAGCACTTTGCCCGTCCCGCGCACAACCGCCGTCAGCGGGTCTTCGGCGATGTAGACGGGCAGCTCGACCCGATTTCGGACCATGGTGTCGAGGCCCTTCAGCAGGGCGCCGCCGCCGGTAAGCATGATACCGCGTTCGAGAATGTCGGACCCGAGCTCCGGCGGCGTCCGCTCGAGACAGCGAAGGATGGCGGCCGTAATCTGAGCCACGGAGTCGCGCAGCGCTTCGCGCACGTCTTCCGACGAGATGGTGCGCACCTTGGGAATACCGCTTACGAGGTCGCGGCCTTTGACGGATACTTCGAGCTCCGGGTCGAGCTCGATAGCACTGCCGACCTCACACTTGATGCGCTCGGCGGTACGGTGTCCGATAAGCAGGTTGTGATTTCGCTTGAAGTACTGCACGATGGCATTGTCGAGCTCGTCGCCACCGACACGGATCGATTCGTTGATGACGATGCCCGAAAGTGCGATGACCGCGATCTCGGTCGTACCACCGCCGATGTCGACGATCATGTTGCCGACCGGCTCCTCGACGTTGAGTCCGATCCCGATGGCGGCCGCCATGGGCTCGTCGATGAGATAAACTTTCCGAGCACCGGCATGCTCGGCCGAGTCGCGCACGGCTCGCTTCTCCACCTCCGTGATGCCGCTGGGCACACATACCACCATGTTGCGGATCGAGGTCATCCAGCTCTTCTGGACCTTTCGAATGAGGCCGCGAATGAGCTGCTCGGCCACCTCGAAATCGGCGATCACGCCGTCTTTCAAGGGCCGGATGGTCTCGATCTCCTTGTGCGTACGCTCGTGCATCTGCTGCGCCTCATAGCCGATCGCCAGGGTTTTCTGGCTGTTTCGATGTACGGCCACGATGCTGGGCTCATTAAGAACGATGCCGCGTCCCTTTATGTAGATGAGCGTGTTCGCCGTGCCCAGGTCGATTGCGACATCGGTAGAAAGGTTGAAGAAGCCCATGAGTGTCTAGGTGATTGCCTGGTACGGCGAGGTCGTGAATGCTAGGGATCGAAAGGTTGTGATGCCAGGATGGAATCCTCATCGAACCGCATTCCGGCGCTATTCTAATGCCGGAAGTGACGGCTGCCTGTAAATACCATGGCCATGTCGTGTTCGTTGGCGGCATCGATGACCTGGTCGTCGCGGATCGAGCCCCCCGGCTGGATGGCCGCGCGCGCACCGTTCTTAGCGGCCTCTACGAGCCCGTCCGCAAACGGGAAGAAGGCGTCGGAGGCTACCACGGCACCGTCAAAGGCAAGTTCCGACTTCGCTCCTTTCATCAGGGCAATTTCCGAAGCGTCGATGCGGCTCATCTGGCCGGCTCCGATGCCCAGTGTACGCCGGTTCCTGGCATAGACGATGGCGTTGCTCTTGACGTGCTTCACGACGCGCCAGGCGAAATCGAGATCCTGCCACTCCTCGTCGCTGGGTTGCCGGAGCGTCACGACGCGCAGGCGCTGACGCAGCTCGCGCGGTGACGGCAGGGCCTCGTCCCGTTCCTGCACGAGCAGGCCTCCGATCGCGCTACGTACGTCGGGACCGCGATCTTCCCGGGCCGGCGCAAGCGAGCGGACGAGGCGGCGATCTTTCTTGGCCATCAGCAGGTCCAGGACGCCTTCCTCGAAATCGGGGGCAATCACGATTTCCGTGAAAATCTCATCGATGGCCTCCGCCGTCGCACGATCGAGGGCGCGGTTCATCACGACGATGCCGCCGAAGGGCGACTGCCGGTCCGTCGCAAAGGCGCCGGCGTACGCATCCTCCAGTGTATCGGCCAGGGCCACCCCGCAGGGATTGGTGTGCTTGAGGATGGCACACGCCGACATGTCCGCACTGAATTCGTCGATGAGATGCAGTGCGGCCGCCAGGTCGATCAGGTTGTTGAAGGAGAGGTCTTTACCGTGCAGCCTCTCATAGAAGTGGTCAGTGCGGCCGTAGAAAGCGGCCTGCTGATGCGGATTCTCGCCGTACCGCAGCGGCTGCTGCCGCGGAAGGTGGATGTTCAAGGTGGTCGGCAGGGGCTCCGCCTCGGCCGTCTCCTCGAGCCCGAGACGAACGAAGTAATCGGTGATGGCACGGTCGTACTCCGCGGTTTGCCGGAAGGCGTCGGCAGCCAGGCCCCGGCGCGTCTCCATCGTCAGCCGCCCCTTGTTGCGCTCGATTTCGGCGGCTACGTTCTCGTACTGGCCGGGCGAGGTCACCACGCCGACGAAGAAGAAATTCTTGGCCGCCGCACGAATCAAGGTAGGCCCGCCAATGTCGATGTTTTCGACGGCCTCCGCCTGGTCGACGCCCTGCGCGACGACTTGCTCGAAGGGGTAGAGATTGATGACGACGAGATCGATGGGGTCGATGCCGAGGTCGGCGAGCGCCTTCATGTCGTCATCATCGTTGCGCCGGGCCAGCAAGCCGCCGTGGACGACCGGATGAAGGGTCTTGACGCGACCGTCGAGAATCTCGGGGTATCCGGTCAGCTCGGATACGTCTGTGACGGCCACACCGACGTCCCGCAGCGCTTCTGCCGTGCCGCCCGTCGACAGCAGTTCGACGCCCGCTTCGCGAAGGCGCTTCGCAAACGGAACCAGCCCCGTCTTGTCGAAGACGGACAACAGCGCACGGCGAATGGGGTACTTGTTTTTCGGAGCGGGGAGGTCCTTTTCCTTCATCATCGGTTCGGTGGGGTGAGAAAGGGAACTAGGAGGTTTGCGGCTGTTTGATGCGGACGCGTCGGCCGTCGACTTCCACGCGATCCTGGGCGAACAGCCGGAGTGCCTCGGGATAGATGCGGTGCTCCACCTCCAGGACGCGGGCGGCGACGTCGTCGGGCGTGTCGTCCGGGTAGACGGGCACGGGCTCTTGAAGGACGATCGGGCCCGTGTCGTACTCTTGCTCGACGAGGTGAACGGTCGCGCCCGTCCAGTGCACGCCGTAATCGACCACTGCTTCGTGCACCTTCCGGCCGTACATGCCCTTGCCGCCGAAGGCCGGCAGGAGGGCGGGATGTATGTTCAGGATGCGGTTCCGGAAGCGCTCGACGACCTCCGTCGGAATTCTCTTCAGATAGCCGGCCAGGGCGATGAAGTTCGCGGCGTAGTCTTCGAGCGTCTTGAGGAGTGCGTCGGTATATGCGTCGTGGTCGTCGAAGTCGCGGGGGTGAAGGACCACGGTAGGGATGTCGCCGCGCTCGGCCCGTTCGAGGGCTCCGGCGCTGCTACGGTCCGACAGGCAGCCGACGACGTCCACGTCCAGATCTCCGCCCTCGACCGCGTCGAGAATGGCCTGAAAGTTCGATCCTGTTCCGGAAGCGAAGACGACAACGCTTAGACGTGATCGGGTCATCAATAAGAGGTATCGGAGTCGGAGCCGCCGGCGCCCACACGGGCGGCGACGACAGGTTCCAGCAGACCGAGGCGCGCAGACGTCGAAGTTACTTGGAGCCGCGCGCGAACTCCAACAGGAAGCGTATTCTTCACTGGAAAATGACCATAGATGAGCCCCCGTGCGACCGGGAAGTTCACCTCGGTCAGGTAGTCTTCGAAGACCTGGTCGAGTGAAAGCGTCGGCGTATCTTCTTTCGGCTCCCAATCGGTGAATGCGCCCAGTACCAGTCCGCCGAGTTCGTCGAACACGCCGGAAAGGCGCAGCTGAGCCAGCATGGCGTCGATGCGGTACGGCTCTTCTCCGACGTCCTCCGCAAAGAGGATCGCTCCTTCGAGCGAAGGCAGATATGGGGTGCCGATCAGCCGCACGACCATCGCCAGGTTGCCCCCCAGCAGGACGCCGTCGGCAGAGCCTTCACGCAACGGTTCGAGCTCCTCGCGGCTGGGTCCGAGGAGGGGATCGGGCGTGGCGCCGCGTGCGAGCTCCCAGAAGAGCGATTCGGAGCTCGGATCGGGATCGTGCCACTCCACGGCGACCATGGGCCCGGACAGGCCCGGCAGTCCGGCATGGTGGTAGAGCGCCAGGTGGAGTGCCGTGATGTCGCTATATCCGACGATCAGCGTGGGATGGGCGCGCGCGGCGTCGTAATCGAGATCGGGAAGGAGCCGGAGCGATCCGTAGCCGCCCCGGGCGCAGATGAGCATCTTGACGTCCGTTCTCCGGAGGTAGCGGTTGATCTCGTCGAGCCGCTCTGCGTCCGTTCCGCATAGATAGCCTCGACGCCTGTACGACGGCCGACCTACTTCGACCCGGTAACCGCGTCCTTCGAGCCGTTCGACGCCGCGGTGAAATCGGGACATGTCGGCAGGTACGCTCGCCGGCGCTATGACGGCGATGGTGTCGCCGGGCTCTAGAGGAGGTGGTTTCACGCTTTGTAGGGGACAGGAGGAGGGCTCTGCTACCGGTGCTCCCACGAGCGAGCGGCCGGCGCTAGCTGTCTATCGACCGGCGGCTGGGCGTCGTGCCTGTGGGTCCCGTCGGCGGCTGCTCGGTCGCGCTCGAGCGCGTCGACGGCTGCTCCGACGTCGACTGCCGCTTCTGCTCTTCGACGCGGGTATCCACTGCGTGCCTCTCCAGCTCGCGGACCCGTTTGCGGCGTTTGAAAATGGAAGGAACGGTTGCGAGGATCCCTACCACGACGCCCACGCAGAACGTGACCATGAGGATGAGCGCCGTCGAGTGGGTAATGTCGTACGGACCGATGTTGACGTCGATATATGCCGGGTTCTGGAGCGCGAAGACCACGGCCAGAATGGCGATCAATAGCGAGAGTACGAGCGCGATACGCATGGATCTGGGCCTCCGGATCGTTTCACATATATCTACATAATATAGAATGCGCTCGTCATCGTTATTGTGCGAAGCGTGTAATGAAGAATCGTCACCGTCCGCGAGGCCGTCGTGTCTTCCCGTCCGCTCGTTGCAATCCGCCCGCCGGAGTATTGGCCGCGTCCACTCTTCATGGCGCTCGTCGATGCGGCCGAACGGGTAGTGCTGGGCGACACGATGCAGTACAGCCGCCAGTCGTACCAGAACCGGTCACGGGCGAGGACGCCGCAGGGTTGGCAGTGGCTCAGCATCCCGCTTGCAGGCAACCAGCACGGAAGGGCCATCCTCGACGTGGCGGTGCACGGCAAACACCGCTGGGCTCGAAAGCACTGGCGCGCCCTGCATTATAACTACCGCACTACGCCCTTCTTCGACTTTTACGAACCCGAGCTCGTCCCGCTGTTCGACCGAGCGTGGGAGCGCCTGGGCGATCTTACCTGCACGTCGGTCGTTGTGCTCGCCCGGCTCTACGGTATCGACACTCCGATTCTTCGCGCCTCCGAGATGGACCGCACACCGGAGTCGGTCGAGGCCATCCTCGAAGCCTCCGGCGGAGGCCGGTTCCTCTCCGCCGCGGACACCGCGGACGTGGACGGCACGCTCGCCGACGTGCGCGGCGTGCTGGCGCTGGAACCCTTCAATTATCGACAGAATTTCGAGGGATTCGAGCCGGGAATGTCCGCTCTGGACCTGCTCTTCAACTACGGTCCGGACGCGCTTCCCATCCTTCGCCGCCGCTCCCTCCTTCACCGCATGCGACCCGGCGGGCCGCTCCCTGCCCTTTATAGATCGGGTTCTCGACAGGCTGTTACCGCCGAAGCAGGTACTGGAATTTGAAGAAGAGCTGGCGGCTCGTCGGCGTCAGCCGGTACGGAGCGCCGAAGTCGACGTAATCGTGGGACGATCCGACGTAGAAGATCGAAAACGGATTGACCTTGTAAGAGATCAGAGGCTCGACGTCGAGCCGGCCGTCGAATTCGTTGTACTGCAGAATGAGGCGTGACGAGAGTTCCCTCGTGAACTGGAAGGCCGTCTCCACTCGGACGATGTAGCCGTGGTAAAATGGGGCGTGCGTTTCCAGGTTGTGCAGGGCGGCGAACTGTACCGAGGGAGCGATTTTGAGGCGCTGCGTCGGTTTGACGTCCAGTCCGGCATGAACGCTGAGCTGTCGCCCGATCTCTGGCGTCTCCTGGAAGCGAGCGATCTCGTGACCGCGGGATACGAACACGTTGGCGCTCAAGAGCCGGCTGAAATGGCTCTGCATCCCGGCAGTCCACATCCCGAGGCCCTCGAAAGGCGTGTCTCGGAAGACCTCCTCGGCGTACGTATAGGAGAGGAGGAAGAAGGTCTGACCGGTGAGCAGGCCCATGATCTGCGGGCTGACCGACTGCCGCTTCAGGTGTCCGTCGAAGTCGTATCCTCGCTCGCCCGTTATGCCGGCAGTCACGCGGTCGACGAGTGCCGCTTTCGGGTACATGTCGTACGATTGGTTCATGCGGATCGTCCGATACGCGTTCCGCGTGACGAACCCGTTGGCTGCGCGGAAGGTCGGCGATGCGCTCCTGTAGGATAGGTCGAAGGTCCAGTGGCGCGCGCGCCGCTCGAGACCGACGTAGGAACCGCGGCCGCCGTACTCTTCGCCGTCGAGCGCCGACGTGAAACCGGCTCCGAACGTGACGTCTTCTACGTCTGCGTCGGTGGTTGATTCCTGCGTGCGGCTGACGGCGGCCTGAACCTGGATCACGTAGTTGTTCCAGAACTGGGCCTTAAAGTCGGCGCTGACGACGGATCCCGATCCGCCATCGAGGAGGCGGCGATCCGTGATGGTGCCGCCCAGAAAGGTCGTTTCGCCGAACGTGCGGCGCGCACGGAGAATGTTCGAGAGGCTACGGCCTGCCTCGACAAGTTCGCTGTGCTCCTCGAAAGGGAGCAGCAGGGGGGTATGCATGTCTACGGCGGAAATGAAGGCTATGCTCGTCGGACCGAAATTGCCGTTCATCTTGGCCGCTCCGATAGGATCGTTGATCGAGCGCGTGTAGATGACGTCCATGTAGGTTCTGAAAAGATCCGTGCCCTCCTGGAAGAAGGGGCGGCGTTCCGGATAGAAGAGCGCGAAGGTCGAGTTGACATCGATCTGCGCCGCGTCCGATTCGACCTGGCTGAAGTCGGGGTTCACCGCTCCTTCCGCGGAAAGGCTCGACGATAGATTGTAGCGCATGGTCAGTGACGCCTGTGGGTGAAATCTGCCGTTGTCGAAGCTTGAGGCGGGATCGTTCGCGTCGCTCCGCGAGCCGCTGTGCGTTCCGACGACAGCCGGCATGATCTCCGCTTTCGTGGCCGGCCGGATATTCTCGACGCCGCGCAGGGTGCCGGCCTGGCAGAGTAGGCACGGGTCGTCCCGCGTCACAGCCGCCCACGAATAAATGTGTCGGGCCTCGCGCGGATGATTGCGAAGGAAGGTGATTTTCCATTCATGCGCGTCTCGGCTCGGGAATCGAAGCGAGCCGAAGGGGATCGCCATCTCCACCTGGTAGCCGTCGGACGTCAGTCGGCCGGCCGAATCGAATATGAGATCGAAGCCGGGTTCTTCGCCGTTGGAGGTCATGAGCAGGTCGCCCTGAACGCCGAGCGGATTCACGAAGATCTCGTACGCGCGGACGGCGTCGCCGAAGGTGTCGAGGATGATGCCGACCCAATCGTCGTTGAACATCTGGTCGCGATTGCTCAGCGTAGCGCGCACCGAGGCCGGATCGTCGTGGGCGCGGAAGGCCACGTAGAGGTAGTTCTCGTCGTATGTGGCGAAGGCCTCCGTTTGGACCAGGGGCTCGGTCATCTCCATGGGCTGTACTTCCGTAAAGCCGGTCACCCGTGCGGCCGTGGCCCAGAGGGCGTCGTCAAGGTGACCGTCGATCCTGGCTGCGCCTTCGGCCCTGGCAAGCTCGAGCTCCGGTTTAACCTTCGGCTGGAACGCTGGTCTGTCGGCCTGGGCGAACGTGGAGCCGTGCAATGCGGGTATCAGCATTGCGCAGAGGACGATTCGAAGATAGCTCAGGCGCATTGGGGGGCGCGGTTGCTGCTGAAGGAATGATACGTCGAGCGGTGGACGACGAGTGTCGGATTGCGCACCGGATTACGCAAGGAGAATTCGCTTGCGGGTTACCGGCCTGGCCGTCTACGTTGAGGGATTCATCGTGTTACAGGCCCGCAGGAATTAGGACCACGAATCGCGGTTTTCCGTAGTGCGAGGCCTATAAGCTTCACCCGTACCGCCACGCGCGCATGCAGGTACCCCGGCTTAGAAAATTCTGGAGGGCGTCGCTCTTGCTCTTCATCGTCGCGGCGGCAACAGCTGTGCTCTATCGGACGGGCCAGGCGTACGGCTTCACGGCCGGACTCGACCTCGTCAACATTCGCCACGCGCACTCGCATACGATGTACTTCGGATGGGTCACGCCCGTCCTCTTCCTCTTCATCGGTCTCCGAAGCGGTCTTCGCGGCACGGGACGCGTCCTGACGTGGTTGATCGCGGCCGCCGTGCTCGCCTACCTTCTCTTCCTGTTCTTCGGATACCGGCCCGTCGACGTCGGTCCGGTCCGCATGCCCATCTCCGTCCTCGCCGCGACGTTGAACACCGTCATCTGGTACATCTTTGCGGCCATGTACTTCCGCGGACGCGATGCGGCAGACCGTAGTCCGCCGCACCTGTTGTGGGATACGGCACTTGCCTTTCTCATTCTCGCTACGCTCGGCGCACTGGGCCTGGCGGTTCTTAATCCGCTCGGCCTCGACGACCCGGTCTGGTCGATCGCGCTTACACATCTGTTCCTCGACCTGTTTTCAGAAGGATGGTTCGTGCTGGGCGTTCTCGGCGTGGCCTACGGCCGCTTCGGCTTTCACGCATCCTCGCGGCCCTTCCAGGCAGCGCTGTTCTGCGTAACGGTGGGACTTCCCTTCACGTTCGCGATGGGAATGCCGCAGTCTCTCGTAGTCCCGGCACTCGAGTGGCTCGCGCGGACGGGGAGCTTCTTGGTCGGAGGCGGTCTCCTCGTGCTGACGGGACTGATCTGGCTGAGGATGCCGTGGCGATCCGCCTGGGTCGTACCCTTGACATTTCTCGGGATGAAGGCCATCGGGCAGATGGCGGCAGCCATAGGCGTCGGTTTTTGGATGGCGGACCATCACGGTTTGCGCGTCCTTTACCTCCACGTGATGCTTCTCGGGTTCGTCTCCTGCGGATTGGTGGCCGCCTCGCGGTCCGCACTGGGGATCGTTTCGAGCCGGGGGCTGACGCTCTTCTATGCGGCCGTCATAGCGCTCATCCTCTCGCTCTTGCCGATGCTCGGCGTTGTTCCCACGAAGCGGTGGATGTTCATGACCGCTGCGTGGACGGCTTTGCTGCCGGTGGCGGCGGCCGTATATATTTTGGTTCGCGACAGCGGCAGCGGGTGGACGCATTACCGGGGACCCGAAGCCGGCGCAGAAGGAGACCGCGAGGTAATGTAGGGATGTGATATGGATGCTGACCGTCACAAGGAGAAGCGACTCGTCGAGGACGCGACGGCCATCTACCGCGCAGGTCTGCGTGCCGTGCAGGCCGATCGGTTGCTTCGCGAGGTGGATTGGCGATCGTGGGCCCCGCGGGAGATGCGTGCGTACGACCGCGTGCAGGTCGTCGGCATGGGAAAGGCGACGATGGCCCTCGCAGGGGAGGTGGAGGCGCAGCTCGGCGATCGGCTGGGTCGAGGAGTAGTCGTCGTGCCCGATGGGCATCCCGCCACGTTTCCCGACGACCTCGAGCGGCCTCGACGCATCGCGGTGCTCACCTCTTCGCATCCGGTGCCGGATGCACGGAGCGTGGCCGCTGCCGATCGTCTTCTCGATGAGGTTCGCTCGTGTACGCCGAAGGACCTGCTTCTCGTACTCATCTCGGGCGGCGGCTCGTCGCTCTGCGCAGGCTTTGCCGGTGAGATCACGCTGGACGACGCACTGGAGACGTATCGCCTGCTCCTCGAATCAGGGGTCGACATTCACGCCATGAATACCGTCCGTAAACATCTCACGACGATCGGCGGAGGCAGGCTGGCAGCAGCCGCCGGACGGTCCGACGTACTGGCGCTCGTCGTTTCGGACGTCGTCGGTGACGACCTGTCGGTAATCGCAAGCGGTCCGACCGTGCCCGACGCGACGACCGCCGCCGAAGCGGTCGACGTGCTGCGGCGCTGCGGCATCTGGGAGATCGTGCCGGATCGGGTCCGCACCCACCTCATGGCGGTCGAGGATGATAACGCCCTCGAGACACCGGACGCGGAATCGAACGTGTTCGAGCGCGTTCACACGAAGCTCCTCGGTACGAATCGTCGCGCGCTCGATGCCGCGGCCCGAGAGGCTGATAGCAGGGGATACCGCACCACGATTCGATCGCACGAGCTGATCGGCGAAGCGCGCGAGGTCGGAGCAAGGCTTGCCCGCGAGACGACGGCTGCCGCCGAATCCGTTTCCACTCGCGGGAGCGGACGGTGTCTGCTCTGGGGCGGAGAGACTACGGTTACCGTGAAAGGCGCTGGGACGGGGGGGCGAAATCAGGAACTGGCGCTCTCGGCAGCCGTCGCGCTCGAAGGGGCCCGAGGGCCCCTCCTACTGCTGAGTGCGGGCACGGACGGGCGGGACGGACCGACTCCGGCTGCCGGAGCGTATGCGACCGTCAACGTCGCTGCCCGGGCCCGCCGGAAAGGGCTCGAACCGGAGGCCTATCTCCATCGAAACGATTCCTATCGCTTCTGGAAAGAGATGGGCGGCCTCGTGACGACGGGTCCTACCCATACGAACGTGATGGACCTGCAGGTGGGCTTAGTGCATCACGGCGACCGAACGCTGACGTAATACGAGCTTCGATGGGCATGCTTCGCAGGGCGCGCCGACACGAGCCCGAAGGGCGAATGACGGCAGTGCATAGCGGCGCGATGGCGAGGCGCCGGAACGGCGCGGAGCGCGATGCAGCGGCCCTTATATGTCAGCGTATTTTCGAAGTGGACGTACGTACGCAGGAGGATAGGCCGACGCACGCGCTCCGTGCCTCACGGCCTGAGGTACCCGCACACGCGCTCGAGTATTCTGGCTTTGACTACGTAGACGGCAAAATTCGGAATCGGAAACGGCAGCTCAATGTCGGCCGCCGCCAGGACATCGGCCACGGAGATCGAGACCGCTATTCGCTCCCGGCCGCGTTTGGCGCGATGCGATGTATGAACAGCGCAAAGCTTTTCCCTGTGACTGACCGCCACGACCAGAGCCGCAAGATAGGAATCGCCGTCGGTGCCGGCCATCTCGGCCGGCCTTCCCCCCAAACAATCCGCCGTTGGCCTCTTCCGAGATCCATTCCCAAAACTGATCTGCTTCCTGCTCGGTTGGAAGGTCGACCGCCAGCGACCGGGCCAGCGGACCGACTGGCTGGTCCCACAGCGCCTCAATTTCTTCGATGTCCTGGTCCGATAGATGCTTGCTCATTCCGGGGAATGTTCGGGCAAATACCGGTCGGCGCGAGCTCACTCCGACCTGGTGCCTGTTTCGTGGTGGATTCCTGGGCTTTCTGCCCCGTTGAGCAGGCGGCGTCCAAATATGCGAACGTCTCCGGGGATTTCATACATACGTTTGGCATCGTATCTCTTCCACCTCTGGATGAATTGTCGTTGGCGCTCGACGCCAGCGTATTGGCCCGGGCTCTATCGCCTTGCACCGCCGGCGTGAAGTGCAGAGCTCAGTCCGACGGTACGGTGAAGATGGTCGAGCGCTGAAGCCGACATGCCATGGCATTCGGTACCATGGCGTATCGGCCGGAGACAGAAATACTTAACGGTGGGCGGGACGTGCCGCGGGTCACCGGCGCGGCCAGGCAGACCAGGAGAGGGGGGGATAGACGAGCGTTACGTGGCCGTGTAGAGATACTACACGAAGGCCCGCCGCCGCATGGCTAGAAATAGGCTAGATGGCACGTGGCTCGCGCTGTGAAACGAGCCGATCGAGGGCCGATGAGACTTGGCTCACGCCATCTTCCTTCCGCCGGGGGAGGATCTCGGCGAAGCGCAGAAGGCTTCGGACGAATGGGTCGGCGTACACTAGCTCCACGCAGAACGATTCTCGCCCCTGCCTGACGCGGAGCCTGTGACCGTCGACATGCCAGTCATCGATGACGTCCAGCTCCTCCAGTTTGGAAAGAAGGTCCATCGTACTCTGCCGTTCAGAGGTGTCGCACATGTCAATCCACATTTGCCGGAAGCACCATAGGGTGCTTGCAATATCGACAGAATGGTTGCGCGAGGAAAGAGGTGGAATTGCCGGCCGACCGGCAGTCTCGCACTAGTAGCATGGCTGCGAAACACTAACCGGCAGGCTGACAGACACTAATGCGCTCGCGAGATGCAGGCTGTGCTGACGGGGCGTTTCGGCTGTTTTGCTATCCTACGTGCCGATCAGCAACGGAGCCGAGTTAGGCAACTTCAGCCGGCGCGCGGGTACTCGCCACATCGTAGTCGCCGAGCGTTTGGGCAAGGGATCGTTCGTCGATTGGCTTACTGATGAAGGCCGCCATTCCCAGCTCCATGCACATGGCTCGGGTCTCCCTCGTAACGTCGGCCGTCATGGCCACGACATGCGGGCGTTGTTCAGGAGGCCACTCGGCGTTGATCTGCCGCATCGTGTCGAGGCCGTTCATCAGGGGCATGCGCAGGTCCAACAGCAGAACGTCGTACGAGGCCTGGCGGAGCATTTCGAGCACTTCGGTGCCGTCGGCCACGATATTAGCCCTGTAGCCCAGGCGCTTCAACATCATCAGGACCACACGCTGATTCGTAGGATTGTCCTCTGCGACCAGGATACGGAGGCCCACGTGAGGGGTAGACGAGTCGGGAATCGATCGTGCTCGCGTGGTCGGTCGCGGCGGCTCCTGGACGGCACGTTCCCGTATGATCTTCGTGAGCACTTCGCAAAGCTGAACCTGCTTGGCCGGCTTCGTCAGGTGCGCCGAAAGGAGGCCGTGGGGCGCCTGAATCGGCTGACCTACTGAGCTCAACATGACGAGGGGAAGCGAGTCGTCGTAGTGGGCAATTCGTTTCGCGAGAACCACCCCGTCCATCTCGGGCATCTGCATGTCGAGAATAGCGAGGTCGAAGGCGGCACCCTGTTCGATGATCCGCAGCGCGTCCTGTCCGGACATCGCACTCGTTACGTGCATGCCCCAGCGTTCGGCCTGCATCGTCATGATACGTACGTTGGTAGCATTGTCGTCGACGACGAGCAAGCGGCGTCCGGCGAGCTTCATCTGGTTGCTGCAGGGCTGGCGGCGCTCCTGGTTGGGCGCCGGGCGGGCTTCGATGGTAAAGTGGAAGGTCGTGCCGATGCCCAGCGTGCTGTCCACCCAGATGGTACCACCCATCGCCTCGACGAGGTGTTTGGAGATGGCCAGGCCCAGGCCCGTTCCGCCGTATCGACGCGTCGTGGAGGCGTCGACCTGGCTGAACGATTTGAACAGGCGTTCCATCCGTTCACTGGGGATGCCGATCCCCGTGTCGCGTACGCTGAAGTGCAGCTGGGGCATTCCCCCATCGGTCCGCTTCATCTTCAGCATCACGACGACCTCGCCGGCCTCCGTAAATTTCACCCCGTTCGAGATGAGGTTTAGCAGAACCTGACGGAGGCGCGTCACGTCGCCCCATACGGTATGTGGGACGTCCTCTTCTATATGATAGGCGAGCTCCACACCTTTTTCCGCGGCGTCGTAGGCGACTACGTCGAACACGTCTTCGATGCAGGGCCGCACCTCGAAAGGTTGATACTCTACCTCGAGCCGGCCGGCTTCAATCTTCGAAAAATCCAGAATGTCGTTTACGATTCGCAGCAGCGACTCCCCGGACGTGCTTATGATGTCGGCATAATCTTGCTGTTCATCGTCGAGCGCTGTGTCCAGCAAGAAGCTGGTCATGCCGATGATGCCGTTGAGCGGAGTGCGGATCTCGTGGCTCATATTCGCCAGGAACTCACTCTTGGCCAGCGTCGCGGCTTCGGCGGCATCGCGAGCGATCTCGAGTTCCCGTACGGTGACGGTGAGTCCTTCCTGGACTTTCTTCTGAACGATCAGCTTATAATCAAAAAAGATGGTGATGAGCGTGATGAACAGGATGATCACCGTCGTGGCGGAAACGCTGAGCGCGAGCCCGAGCTGGTTGTTTGCCAGCGGCGCGTCGGTCGGGATGAAATCGGGAGCGGGCATGTAGTTCGCGGCGGCCATCCCCGTGTAGTGCATTCCGCAGATGGCCAGCCCCATCACCAGGGCCGCCCCGACCGTGTAGCCCAGATGATTCCTGTCGCTGGATGCGAGCGTGAACGCGATCCAGAGCGCCGTAATGGACGCGCCGATCGCCAGTCCGATGGAGGTCGCGAATAGAAGTGGGTCGTAGTGGATCGTGGCCGGCATGCGCATGGCCGCCATCCCGGTGTAATGCATTCCGGAGATGCCGAATCCCATAATTATTCCGCTCACGCCGAGCCGCACGAGGCCCACCTGCTTCCGTGATCCAATGAACAGAGCAAAGCCCGAGGCCGCCACGCCAACGATCAGCGAAAGGGCCGTCGTTCCAACGTCGTAGCTGAACGGCATGGCCATACTAAAGGCCAGCATGCCGACAAAATGCATGGACCAGATGCCGATGCCCATGGCGAACGCCCCGGCCGACAACCAACGCCAGGCCGATCGTGGTCCGCTGTGCGCGACACGCCGAACCAGAAGGAGTGCCGTGAAGGAGGCAAGGGACCCGATTATATAGGACAACAGAACGAGGATGGGGTCGTAACTACCCGACATCATTTCAGGATGGGAAGGCATGGCCCGAGCGGAAAAGCTGTATAGAGAGGATGGTGACTCAACCACCTATGCGGCTGTACGAGTAGGTATCGTCCTCGATGCAAACGCCTTAAGCGCCGTCGTCAGACCTTCCGTTCTGCCGCCTTCGGTCTACAGCAAGTCAATAGGATTCCGTGTGGTTCGTCCGCGGCATGCATCCTCTCTGCAAGGCAAGGCGCCTTCCGCCATAGATAATCGACTCTTCCATCATCTGGACGTACTCGATCAGCGTGCCGGCCGCGACGTCGAGGCAATCTGCGGGACGGGTACGAGCGGCAGGTTCGGCGCAAAGGGAACTATGATCGAAACTCGGCGCCGGGCGCGCCCAACCGTAGCTCATGCGGGTTCGCGTGCGGTCCGTGACCAGGGGCGGCCCGGCGCCGGTTCTTGAAGTTCAAGTTCCACCGTATGCGATGCCGCCCGCAGCGGGTTGCCAAAATTCGGACGTTGCGGCTAAAACTAGACAAATACAGGACTTGTTCGTAACCTCCAGAATCGAGATATCCGGCCCCGGGCCGCGGTACACTCCGCCCATTGGGCGACTAGGAGCCTGTCGGACTTTCGGTTCGTCGTGTGAT
>CAZXHQ010000012.1:0-7610 GCA_964640145.1 uncultured Rhodothermales bacterium
CTGGTTGCCGGCTTTACCGGCCTCCTCGTGATGCGGCTGCTTCTGGGCGTCGGCGAATCGGTCACGTATCCCGCCACGTCTCGAATTCTCGCCACGATCATTCCGGAAAACCGGCGAGGACTGGCCAATTCCCTGATCGACGCATTCGGTGCTCGAATCGGCCCGGCGCTGGGCATACTTCTGGGTACCATGCTGATCGGGGCGTTTGGATGGAGGGCTCTGTTCGTCATCATCGGCGCCGGAGGCCTCCTGTGGCTCATTCCGTGGATGATTCTCGCGCCGCGAATGGGGACCATCGCGGAGATGAAGGAAGAGGAGCGGTCGCAGCCTAAGATCGGGTGGAAGGAGCTCGTGTCGATGCGTGCCTTCTGGGGCACCTGCGGCGGGCTCATGGGGGCGAATTATGCCTGGTATTTCCTGCTGACGTGGCTTCCATCCTATCTGATGGACGAGCGCGGTTTTTCGCTCGAGTCCATGGGCATCATCGGTTCGTTTCCGTTCCTCATTATGGTAATCCCGTCGCTCGGCGGCGGGCTGCTGGCCGACCGGTTGATCTCGGGCGGACGCTCCGCCGTGCGCGTGCGGAAGACATTCCTGGCGACGGGGCTCTTCCTGACGTCCATCCTGCTGCCTCTGACACTGATTCCTCGCGTCGAGTTCGGCGTTGCATCCCTGTTCGCAGCGTCGTTCACGCTGGGCATTTATGCGTCGAATCTGTTCGCCCTCACCCAATCTCTCGCGGGCGCCGAAGCGGCGGGGCGCTGGACGGGACTACAGAACGCATGCGGCAACATTCCGGGCATTATAGCACCGTTCGTAACGGGATGGATCGTGGCTACGACCGGCCAGTATTTCGCCGCATTCATCGCGGCCGGCATCGCCCTGCTCATAGGTGCGGCCTGCTTTGCCTTCCTCGTTCGCGAGGGCGATCAGCTTGGAGACACCGACGTTCCCGCCATGACGCCCATAACCGCAGCCCCGTCCGAAATCGCCTAGTCAACCATGACGTTGCGCTCCATTCAGACATTCGATGCCGCACAGTCCTTTAACTTTTTTCCGGTGCCGACCGATATACATTTCGGCGTCGGGATCGTAGAATCGCTGCCGGAGCGGGTCCGCTCCTTCGATACGGACCACGTCTTCATCGTCACGGATCCGGGTCTGCGCAAGGCGGGGGTCCTGGCGAGGATAGAGGAGATTCTGAATGCGGCGGATGTCCGTACCACGGTTATGGACGGCGTCAAGCCTGATTCAGGCTCCGGCCTCATCGACGAGACGACCGGACTGCTGAAGGAAAGCGGTGCGGGCGTGGTGGTCGGCGTGGGCGGGGGCAGTTCCCTGGACACCGCCAAGGCCGCAGCGGCACTGGCGACGCACCCCGGCAGCGCGCTCGACTATACGGGACTGCACAAGCTTAAACACCGATCCCTTCCGGTGATCGCAGTGCCGACGACGTCGGGCACGGGCAGCGAGGTGACGCTCTGGTCGGTGTTCACCGACGAATCGCGGGACGTCAAAGTGGCTATTGGAAGCTTCCTCAACTATCCGGCCGTAGCGCTATGCGATCCGGAGCTGACGACGGGCCTGCCTGCACACCTGACGGCGGCGACCGGCATGGACGCGCTGGCCCATGCCGTCGAATGCTACACGAATAAGGCCTGTCAGCCCATTTCGGCCTCCCTGGCCCTTACAGCGATCGAGCTCATCGGACGCCACCTGAGAACCGCCGTGCGCGCGGGGTCGGACGTCGAGGCGCGCTACGGCATGCAGCTTGCTTCGACGATGGCGGGCATCGCCATGAACCCGACGCGGCTCGGGCTCGCCCATGCGCTCGCCATGCCGCTCGGCAGCTGGGATCTGCGTGTACCGCACGGCGTTGGCATCGGCGTGACGCTTCCGCACGTAATGGCATTCAATCACACGGCTGCCCCCGAGCGATTTGCCGCCGTGGCCCGTGCGCTCGGCGAAGACGTCGATGGCGTTGCCGCCGACGAAGCGGCGGCCCGCAGCGTCGAGGCCGTCCGCGTCCTCTCGCGTGATATCGGCATCCCGGACGGACTGGGCAGCTTCGGCGTGCGAGAGGAGCACGTCGCTCGCGTCGTCGAGGAAGCGATGAAGAGCGGAAACGTGGTCGTCAATCCGCGCGAGACCACCGCGTCCGATCTCGAGCAGGTTCTCCGCAGATCGCTGTAGCCATGCGTGAACGCCGTCCCGTTCCACGACGTACGTACTAGAATTGAGGTCGTCATGCTTACTGGCGAGGACGCAGCATGAGCCGATACCGATTGTTCGCGACTTGCAATATCGGGGACGCCGCGCTTCAAAAGCTCAGAGACCGGGGCGTCGAGGTCGAGGTCTACGATGCTCTCGAGCCGCCCCCCAAGTCGCTGATCGTGGAGAAGGTTCGCTCGGGGATCGACGCGCTCATCACCACGCTGCGCGATCCCATCGACGGTGAAGTGTTCGGCGCCGGCGAGGGTACGCTGAAAGTCGTTGCGCAGGATGCGGTCGGTTTTGACAACATCGACCGCGAAGCCGCAAACCGAGCTGGAATTCCGTTCACCAACACGCCGGGCGTTCTTGCCGACGCCACGGCGGAATTTGCCCTTTTCATGATGGGCGCTGTCGCCCGCAAGTTGTACCCCAGCGAAGAATTGGTCCGCTCGAACCGATGGCGGACGTGGCATCCGTTCGAGCCCTTTCTGGGAGACGAGATTTCCGGGAAAACGGTCGCCGTGATCGGCACCGGCCGAATCGGAAAGGCCTTCGTGCGTCGCTGCATCGGACTGACCGTTGATTTCGTTTGCCACAGTCGATCGACCGACGATGCCTTCGCGGCGTCGATTCAGGAGCTGCTGGACCTCCAGCATCGGCTGGGGCTTGTCGAACGGCGCCGGACCATCCGGTCCGCCGCGTTCGAGGATGCCCTCGGAGAAGCCGACTTCGTAAGTCTCCACGTCCCGCTTACGCACGAAACCCGGCACCTGATCGACGAGGCCGCCCTCCGGCGGATGAAGCCCACGGCCTATCTCGTCAACACCGCCCGGGGGCCCGTCGTCGATGAAGAGGCACTCTACCGCGCCCTGAAGGAAGGGTGGATTGCCGGCGCCGCTCTCGACGTTTTCGAGGAGGAGCCGCTCCCCTCGAATTCGCCGCTGCGCGATGCCGATCTGACGGACCGACTTCGCCTGTATCATCATTTCGCCAGCGCAGGAACGAGAACACGGCTCTCGCCGGATCCGGACGTCGGGATGGCCGGGCGCTGCGTGCAGGGCGCGCTCGACGTTCTTGAGGGCAACTACGGCACCGATCCGACGCGGATGCCGTTCGTGGTAAACAAGGAAGCGTTTCGGAACGACGTCCCGTGATCGCATCAGCACCTCTCCCAATCCTATTACTACAGTCAGTACAGGTCCACACGTCATGAATATCGCGGTAGCCGAATCAGATCTTCGGGCGTTCGCCCAGGGCGTACTCGAGAAAGCCGGACTCTCATCCACGGACGGACATACGGTTGCCGACTCCCTGGTTTTCGCGAACCTCCGGGGGATCGACTCACACGGCATCATCAGGCTTCCTTCCTACGTACAGCGCCTCGAAGTAGGGGGGACGCGCACGTCGCCCGACATCACGATCGTGAAGGAGTCGCCGGGCACGGCCCTGCTCGATGGAGACAACGGCATGGGGCAGGTGGTCGGGCTGAAGGCCGCAGAGCTCGCCATCGAGAAAGCCCGCGCAGTCGGCACGTCGTTCATCGGAGCCATGCGCAGCGGCCACAATGGAGCTGCATCGTACTACGCGATGAAGATAGCCGACGCCGGCATGATCGGTTTTACGACCTCTAACACGACGCCCGTCATGGCGGCGTGGGGCGGCGCGAAGAGCGTCATCGGAAACAATCCGCTTTCGATCGCCTTGCCGTTTCGAGACGGCGAGGCGCTCGTCTTCGACGCGGCGATGAGCAAGGTCGCCGGCGGGAAGGTTCGTCTCGCTGCCGCAAATGGGAAGACGATTCCCGAAGGATGGATCCTCGACAGCGACGGCCGTCCCACGAACGATCCCAACGATATTCTCGACGGTGCGCTCCTTCCTTTCGGAGAGCACAAGGGATTTGGACTGGCGGTCATGATCGAGGTCCTCTCGGCCGTCATTACCGGCGCCGGCATGTTGCATCAGAATCCTTTCTGGGCGGTCGATACGAAGACGCCTCTAAATATCGGCCATTCTTTTATGGCCATAGACATCGAGCGATTCATGTCGCTGGACGAGTTCCGCGAGCGGTTGGAGTGGATGGTGAACGTTCTCACTTCCTCGCCGACGTCGAACGGACAGGAGGCGGTCATCGTGCCCGGTCAGATCGAGACGGAGGTCGCTCGAAAGCGGCGGCGCGACGGCATTCCCATCTCGGAAGAGGTGTGTCAGGAGCTCCGGGCACTCGGCGATCGGTACGGCGAGCCTCTTACCGCCGCCTCCTCGTGAACGGCTTCCGGAAATACTGCCTCGCCGCCCTGCTAGCTGGGAGCACCGCGCTTTTTGCCGCCTGCAGCGGAAGTGGGGATGCACCGCCTGGCGACGCATCGTCGAGCCGGGGCATCGAACCGGGTCCGGGGTTCACCGATATCACCGAGCAGGCCGGACTTGGCGATTTCCGACACGAAACCGGCGCGTTCGGTGAGAAGTGGTTTCCGGAGTCGATGGGTTCGGGCTGCGGATTCATCGACCTCGACGGGGACGGTCGTCAGGACATCCTGCTGGTCGGCGGCGGGACGTGGGCGGACTCGGTATCGGCGGCACTGCGACTCTACCGGAATGAGGGCGGTGGTACGTTTACGGAAGTGACCGAAGAGGCGGGGCTGGCCGGCATCGATGCGTATGCGCTGGGCGTCGCCGTAGCCGACTATGACAACGATGGAGATCAAGATTTCTACCTGACAACTCTCGGCGAGAACGTGCTCTTCCGCAACGACGGTGGCGTCTTTAACGAGGTCGACGCGGGCGTGGCCGGCGATGCCGTATGGAGCTCGTCTGCTATCTTCTTTGACGCCGACAGCGACGGGCACGTCGACCTGTACGTCGGCAACTACGTACAGTGGTCGCCGGAAACGGACATTTACTGCTCGCTCGACGGCCGTACCAAGGGCTACTGCACCCCGGAAACCTACGAAGGCATTCCCAGCCGGTACTACCGCAACAACGGGGACGGAACGTTTACCGACCGGACGCAGGCCGCAGGATTCCTGCCGGCGCCCGGCAAGACATTGGGAGTCACGGAACTCGACTACAACCGCGACGGTGCGCCCGATCTCATGGTGGCCAACGATACGGAGCCGGACCTGCTCTACGAGAATGACGGCGACGGTACGTTCACGGAGCGCGGCGCGATCGGAGGCGTCGCATACGACGAGAACGGGATGGCGCGAGCAGGCATGGGCGTCGATGCGGGCGTCGTCGACGACACCGGGGAGCCCTCGCTGTTCGTCGGGAATTTCTCGAAGGAGATGATTAGCGTGTACCGGCACGCGGGAGACGGCCTCTTCGTAGACCGTGCGTCCATTTCGAAGATCGGGAGGCCGAGCCTCATGACGCTTACATTCGGACTCTTTCTGTTCGATTACGACCTCGACGGGCGGCTGGACCTCTTCGCCGCCAACGGGCACGTGCAGCCGGAGATCGACACGATCGAAGAGGCCGTCCGGTACGCCGAGGCGCCACACCTGTTCGTCAATCAGGGTGACGGGCTCTTTGTCGATGCGGCGCCGGAGATCGGCGGCGTCCTTACCGACCCGCTCGTCGCCCGGGGGGCGGCCTACGGAGACGTCGATGGGGACGGTGACCTGGACGTGCTTATCACGGAGAACGGGGGCCGCGCTCACCTGTGGCGCAACGACGTCCGTGGCGCCGAGCCGCGCAACTACCTGCGCGTCAGCCTGGAGGGCACGGAGAGCAATCGGAGCGGTTTGTCGTCCCGTGTCATCGCCGTTGTCGCCGACGTCTCGATGGAACGGCGCCTGCGCTCCGGATCGAGCTACCTCTCGGCGTCCGAGCTGCCCGTGACGTTCGGCCTGGGGGATCGGTCCTCGGTGGACAGTCTCATCGTAGAATGGTCTAGCGGCCGGATCGACCGATTCGACCATGTCCCCGTGAACCGTCATGTACACATCGTGGAAGGAGCGGGACAGATGCACGCGATCGCAGCAAGCAGAGCGCAGTCAGAGTAGTAAGGTGAAGTGAGCATGTGGATGATCAGGATCTTCGTGGCGATATTCGTCCTGTCGGCCGCGGCGTGCGGCCATGAGACGGAGATGGACGCGGACCTGCAGATGCTCTTGGAGGACGGTTCCGAAGCGCTCGCCAGTCACCAGTTTCAGCGCGCGCTCGCGCTCGCCGACAGTGCCCTCATGCGGGAGCCTGAGCTGCCGGAGGCGCACTTCCTGCGGGGTCGGGTTTATTCGGAGGCGGGCCGTTACTCAGAGGCCGAAGCATCCTATCGAGCCGCGCTCGAGCACGATCCGGAGTACAGGGGTGCCTGGCACAACCTGGGCAACAACGCCTATCGCCAGCATGAATTTCGGTCCGCCATCAGGTATTACGAAAAGGAACTGGAACATCATCCCGCACCGGCCCCGTGGCAAAGTATGGGTCGCGCCTATCGCGAGATCGGGCTCGTCGACAGCGCCCTTTACGCCTATGAGCAGGCCCTGACGGTCGATAGTACGCACATCCGGACGTATGTAGATCTCACGCAGCTGCTCGACGACGAGGGCGACGTCGAGCGCGCGGTGGCGTATGGCCTGGAAGGACATGAGATCGCCCCGGAAAATATCGAGATTCGTTACATGGTCGGCTCCATTTTGGTACGAGCCGGCCGGCCGGCCCGCGCCGTACCGCATCTGCAGGCCGTAGCCGAAGAGTGGCCCTGGCATCACAGCACGTTCTATAACCTCGGACGGGCACACCTTCAGATGGGGCGTGAAGAGCAGGGGAAGCGGTATCTCGACCATGCCGAAGAGCTGCGCCAGCTGGATTCGCAGATCGGACAGGCGGAGAAGGCCGTCCGAAATACACCGAACGAGCCGGCCGTGCACGTCAAGCTGGGAAGGCTCCTGCGAATCGCCGGGCGTTACGACGAGGCGCTGCACGCCTACGGCGTTGCACTGCAGCTTGACCCGGGCAATCGGAATCTGATCAACAACATATCCGGTCTCCACATGGCCATGGGCCGGCCTGATGAAGCGCTGCGTCTCCTCGAGCGGATGCTCGATGCCGATCCTGATTATGTCGAGGGATGGCTGAACCTCGGGATCACCTATGCGCAGCTGGACTCGCAGGCGGCCGCGCGCAACGCCTGGGAAACCGCCCTCCGCCTCGAGCCGGACAACGAGGCTGCCCGGGAGAATATCGAGCGGCTGGAAGCGCTGTAAGGGGCGGTCGCCGGGTCCTACGGGTCAACATGCGGCGGTCCCCGGGTCCTACGGGTCAGCATCCGGCGGTCCCGGTGTCATACGCTCAACATCCGGCGGTCCCGATACTGGCATGGCTTCAAGATATGTTGCACCTTGTTCAGGCCGTCCCCCCTTCCTTCAGGTGAAGACCACCTCATACCCTTAGAT
>CAZXHQ010000012.1:7710-18015 GCA_964640145.1 uncultured Rhodothermales bacterium
GACACGCATCGAATGATACCCGCAGAACGCCGGCGTCGCATACAGAAAGACGTGGAGAGGCTGGGAAGCGTGACGATCACCGACCTCAGCGACAAATACGAGGTGTCGGAGATGACCATACGTCGCGATTTCAAGGTCCTCGAGGAGCAGGGCCAGCTCCGGCGCACCCACGGTGGTGCCATGAGCGTGCGCAGCAATGACGTGGAGCCGCGATACGTGGCCAAGCAGGACGTACATGCGGCCCAGAAGGACAGTATTGCGGGCTATGCCGCGCAGAAGTTCGTCGAGGAAGGCGACGTTCTCATTCTCGAGGGCGGCACGTCGGTGACGACGATGGCATGGCACCTTACCGAGCAGCGAGATCTAACGATCGTCACGAACGGCCTGCACACGACGAGCAAGCTGCAACATCTCCTTCCTCACAACACGGTAATCTGCTGCGGGGGCATCCTGCGCGACGTGGCGCTTACCTTCGTCGGGCCGACGGCGGAGCGATTCTTCCAGGAATTCTACGCGAACAAGCTTTTCCTTTCGGCTACCGGACTGGGGCTCGACGTGGGGTTGACCGATCCCAACATGTTGGAGACGCAGGTCAAGAAGTCGATGAGTGCCTCCACCGAATCCGTCATTGCCCTGATCGACTCCAGCAAGTTCGGGGTGAAATCGTTAATGACGGTCCTTGGAGTAGACGAGATCGACGTGCTCGTCACGGACGACGGGGCGCCTGACGACATGGTCGCGGCGATGCGAGACCGCGGCGTCGACGTGCACGTGGTACCAGCGACCGCGCCGTCGTCGAACGACGGCGACGTCGTAGAGGCTGGTAGGGGCGACTGACTCCCCGTAGGATGGCCTTCAACCCGGGCCCGGGATGGAAGACGACGGCGTTACATAGACACCTCGAGCCCGAGCCGGCTTATGTCGCCGAGCCGACCGAACTGGGTGTGCGCGAAGCTCGCTCCAAGGCCGAGCCCTCCGACGGAGAGGTTGAGGCCCACGCCGACGTTCAGCCCCTGCTCATCGCTCGGAAAGACGTACCCTCCGCGCAGCGACAGCATGTCCATGAAGACGTACTCGCCGCCGATTCGCACCTGCTCGGCGTAGTCACGCGGCCGCTGCGCGTCGGCGGTGAGGTAGAACGAGTGCATGTCGGAGGGCTGGGCTGCGAAGTCCAACAAATCCATCGAAACGCCGATGTTGAACGTGAGCGGCAGCTCGAACGACTCCTCCGCGTAGGTGAGCTCGCGCGAAAAATTGCGCAGGCCCAGTGCGAACGATAGGCTTCGGAAGCCGGTGTGGTAGAGCACGCCGAAGTCGCCTGCAATCGTTCCCTTCGCATGGCCTCTCGAGACGGGATCGCCGCTGGCGCTGTACCGGACGAGCGACGTGCCGAGATCTTGCCGAGCGTATTTCAGGTGGGCGCCGAAGGAAAAACGGTCGGTCAGCGAGCGCGCATAGCCGAAACCAACCGCCATGGCCGAGGGGCTGAACGTGCCGAGGTCCTGGTAGCCCCGCTCGTTGTCGGCGCGAATGGTCTCGACGACTTCGCCGTAGCTTGCCACGAGCACAGAGACGCCGAAGACGCCGAAGGCGCCGCCGGCAGGGCGGTACGCAGCGGTGCCGGCATTGTATTCGAAATTGCCGAACCACTGCACGTGGTTGAGGGCGACGTTGACCCCTCCGTCCACTTCAGCCATTCCGGCCGGATTGTAGAAGAGGGCGTTGGGCGATCGAATCGACGCGGTCACGGCGTCGCCGAGGGCCGCCGCCCGCGGATCCACCGAGACGCTGAGAAACTTCATGCCGGTCTGAGCCAGGCGGCGCCCCTCGATATCCGCCCCCGGCCGGTCCTGAGCCGAAACGGTTGACGTGCCGAGCAGGACGAGAAGGCCTATCGAATACAGTAGAAATCGCTTCATCTGACCAGTTCCTGATTGAAAGGTCCCGGCGGTACGTTTGCGCCGGGGGTTCGTAGAATTCATCGGCCGCTCGACCCTCATGCGGACCGGCCCCATGCTCAACGGATGATGACCATCGTCCTCATGATGCGCTCATTCGTTTCATGGTCTTCCAGTACGACCACGTACATGCCGCTCACGACGATCTGCTTCGACGAGGTCGTCAGATCCCAGTATGCGTCGCCGCTCAGGTCGGTGTGCTCGATCGTCTCGACGAGCTCGCCCAGCTCCGTATAGATCCGAATGGTGCACTGGGCCGGTATATCCAAAAATCCGACGCGGTCTTGCTGGTCGGGCCAGCGGATATTCTGATCGGATCCCAGGTTGTAGGGATTCGGCACGATGCGAAACGACTCGAGGCTGTTGCCGGGAGGACGCTTCAGGAAAGCCGGGTCATAGGTCTGCGTGTAATAGCGCCCGCTCTTGAGGGGTGCCCCTGTCGGCGTATGGCCGGTCGGATCCTGATTGACTTCGCCGACGGCCTGCAGATAATAGAAGTAGTTGATGCCGCGAATGGCCGTGGCATCCTCGTACGAGGTTGCCGAGGCGGGCAAACTGGCGAGAAGCTCGTACGGAGCGCTCAACCGCCCTGTGGCGCGCCAGATCTCATAGCCGCCCGCCGGCGGCGCATCGCCGGAAGGCACCCAGCTGAGTGCGATGCTGTTCGGACCCGAGCTGACGTGAAACTCGCGCGGCGGTGCCGGCGGCTGCGGAATCGCGAAACCGGACTCATAGTTGGCGATCGCCCGCTCGAAGGTCATGAAGAGCGAATCGCGGCTGGTCATCACCCAGAGATTCTTCGTCATCCGCTCGTCGTCCTCGATTACCCCGTTGCCGTCGGCGTCGAAGGAAATCTCCTGGTCGTCGTCGAAGCCGGAAAGCTTGTACGCGCGGCCGATCGCGAGATCGGCTGCCTGGCTGAGACCGTTTACGGCCTCGGCGTCGACGAAGTGAAAGCTCTCCCCCGGCGCCAGCTCATACGGACCGTAGCCGTGGGCATTTTTCCAGCCGCCCGGCCGACCCTGCGAGGGATCGTTCGTGGCCCGGGCAAAGCGCTCGGCCCAGGTGAGTCCCTCCACCGGCGCCTCGACGACGTCGGCGTGGTGCGGATACTGGTGCCCCTGCGACATGAACTCATACTCGACCGCCATCTGCTCCTCGTTAAAGGCATCCGGATTCGTGGTTATCCGGTCGTCCTGGTCGATGTAGGCCGTCAATGAGGGCTGGGGCGTGCCGTCCGCCGGCACGTCCCCTGCGATGGAAACCTTTCCGATGAACTCGGATGCGCCCAGGCGTCCGAGCGTGTCGCCCTCCTCGGTCCGCGAGGGGCCGTCCCGGATGATCGATACGCCCAGGTTATTGTACTCGGTAAAGGAGGGCTCGTAGCCGTGCCAGGAATAGAGCGCCGTGAAGTCCACGTCGTAGTCCTCCATCCCGTCGCCCACCACGTCGTTCATCGTATTCTTGCCCCAGGCGGCGCCGCCCGGGACGTGCTGATTCGACTGGTTGTTGATGTAGTAGGCATCGATGAAGGAGGCATAGACGCCCTCCAGGGTCTGGTCCGGAAGCTCTATCTCGGGGTCGTCATCCACGTTTCCCGTGTTCGTGAGCGTGTGCTCGATAATGTGATAGTTGTCGTGATATTGCTGGCTGAAGGCGTGGACGCGCTTACGGACGGTAATCCCCGACTGCGTATTGAAGGTCATGTCGATCATTCGATCAGCCGGGATGTTCGGGTCGACCTCGTCGACGAACGCAAATTTTTGAAAGGTTTCCAGGCCGTCGACGGTCACGACGGGCGGCTCGTACTTACTCACCATCTTGTAGCTGACGGGAAAGTGCTGGCCTTCTCCGAGGCCGCGCGGCCCGACGTGCGTAACTTTGTGGGGGAAGAATTCGCCTCGTTCGTCCGTGAAATTCTTCGCAGCGACCCAGAATCCTTTCATGACGTTGTGCTTGCGCGTTCCGCTGAGGCCGGGCCACTCTGAGCCCGTGAACCCGTCGAAGTTGGACACCGGCTCGGCGCCGCCGGCGCCGTAGTAGTGATGGAAGGAGCCCACGTTGAGCCACTTGTGCTGGAAGTTGCCGGTATTCTGTGCGCGCATCTCGGCGGCCGTCCCGACAAAGGCGACGGCGAACGCGACGAGCACCGCCGTGAGACGCGGCGAATCGCATACGAACTTCGTTGTCCTCATGATAGCTCCAATCAACAGTGTTGCGAGTCGGTATTTGGGAAGGCCTGATCGGCCATGAATCGATCGGTACGGTGCGAGGCGCTATTGCAGGCGAACCCGGACGCCGAACGTGATCTGGCGCGGGTTGAGAAAGGCGAAGGACCTCTGATTCGGCATGTCGATGTAGGCCTTCTCGTCGAGGATCTTCTCGAGCCTGCTGTCGGAAACTTCGCGCCATCCGCCCTCGGCCCACTCCATGTACTTCTCCGTGTCGAGCTCGAAAAAGATCGGCCGGGCAGAGGCGGGCTGGCTCATCCCCTCGACCCTCGGGACGATCTCGATCGGGACGAACTCGACGCCGGGCGTGCGGAAGTCGCCCGGACGATCGTTGCCGCGGATGTACTGATAGGGCACCTGTTCGACGTCCTCGAACGTGTTCTCGGACAGGTGCAGCGACATCATGTAGTCGCGGAAGTCGTTCGTCCCCTCGAAGGCGCTCGTCCTGTACATATGCCGCAGATTGAGCATGTTCGAGACGTCGGCGAAGAACTGCGTATTGCCCAGCGGCGTGGAGAGGTTCTTGCTGAGGCGCAGGTCCACGTTGTAGTAGTCCTTCCAGCGGACGTTATTCTCCAGACCGACGATCTCACTGGCGCCTCCAGACCAGGTGAAGACCTGGCCCGAACGCCATTCCCCGAGCAGGTTGAGCCTCCAGTCTCCCAGGAGCCGGGAGCCCGCCATGGACGGACCGAAGTCCGGCGGCGTAAGGAATTCCAGATTAAAGTGGGCGTACGGCTCGGGAACCGGTTTGCTCTGGTACAGGACGTTCGTGTTGCGCTCATACTGACGCTGCTGCGAACGATTCTCGTAGTAAAGCGGAAGCCCGAAGTCGCCGCTCTTACGCGCCATATAGGTGAAGTTGACGAATCCGCGCACCCATCGGCCCGCATTTTTCGTGAGCGTCAGCTCGAGCCCGCGTACGTCTCCGTAGTTGTTGGGCAGGCTCAGACTGTAGTCGACCAGTCCGTCGATGCTCTCGTACTGCGTATTGCGCGGCTGCTTCGACAGCGCCCTGTAGTAGCCGCTCACGCGGACCAGATACCTGTCGAAGAGCGCGTGTTCATAGCCGAGCTCGTAGGCCACCGTCAGCGGCATCGGGTGTTCCGGATTGCCGATGAAGGTGATCTTGTTGCCGAAGCTCCGCTCGATGGCAAAGAGGGCGTGCGGATTCAGCATCGACCGGAAGTGGCCGTAGTTGAAGAAGAGTTTGCTGACCACCGTCACGGGGAACGAGACGCCCAGTCGCGGGCTGAGCGTGACCTGGGTCTTCGCCGGTCGAGTCTCCAGGTTCTGGTCGAGCAGGGACCATCCCTGGGTCGCCGTGAATGCTCGCTCGTAGACGTCGTGCGTATAGTAGTCGCCGCCCGCATTGAAGACTTCGGCCCGCAGGCCCAGGTTGGCAACCATTCCTTCGAACTCCAGCTTGTTCTGGAAGTAGCCTGCGCCCTGGTGCGGATTGCGGAACCAGCGGTACTTCGGGTTGGCCGGCGAGACGAAGAAGGGATCCCATTCGCCGTGGATGGTCTCGTAATCGCTGTAAATGTACTCGAGGCCGCCCTTGATCTCCCAGAACGGGTTCATCTGGCTCGTGACGTCGGTGCGCGCCGAGTAGATCCGCACGGTGGAACTGTCGCGGGAGGACCCCCAGTGCCCCGAGATCCGCAGGCCGTTGAAGGAATTGGCCGCCGCCGGCGTATATCCGAACGGTGATTCGTCGAGTCGGTAGCCGCTTCCGAGCACGCGGACCGTGGAGGTGTCGCGGTCCCGACCGGCGTAGGTCTCGTAGTCGGTGGCGACGCGCTGTACGGTCACCTTGTAAAACGTTTTCTGACCCAGGCTGTGCGTGAAGTCCGCGCCGACCATGCTGCGGGTTACGTCCATCGGACTCCAGACGTGCGTTGCGAAAATGCCGTCCCGGCCGATGTGTGAGGCCATGAGGTCGCCGCGGCTGTCCCAGGGATATCGCGGCCGCTCGCCCGTGAACATGGCCGTCCCGCCGGTGCTGGAGGTGTTGATGCCCGCCTGCGTGGCATACAGACCCTGTAGGGTCAGCTTCATGGCTCGCCCGATGTCGGAGGTAACCTTCATCTGGCCCATCTGCTCCAGATAGGACGTCCGCATCTGCGGCATGATATACGGCTTCTGCACCTGACGATAGGAGCCTATGAAGCGGAGGTTGCCGAGTGCGTCGGCGATGAGGGGGATAGGTCCGCCGATGGTGGCGTCGAGCTCGTACTTCGGATCGTTCATGCGGACGTCCTTTCGGTGATGCCACTCGAAAACCTCCATGAGGTCGTCGACCGTCAGATCGTTCGTCGGGTCGTCGTCGTTCAGGAGCTGCTGGGAGACGGAGTTCCACCCCTCGAAGCGCGGATACTGGTCCTGCAGATAGGAATCCCAGGGGCTGGTCTCCGCGTGCGTACCGTCGAAGGCGACGTCGGGGTCGACGTAGGGACGCATCCAGTAGGCCGTCGGAGCGTTGGGCTCGATGCCGAAGTGGGACTTCTGGGCCGGAGCGTAGCGAAGCATGACGTCCGCCGTATACCGGTCGCGCGAGCCCTCCTTCGTTACGACGTTGACGAGACCGGAGCGGACGTTGCCGTACTCGGCACTGAAGCCACCCGTCTGAACCTGTACCTCTTCGATGGACGTGTAGCTGACGCCCATGAAGGGGGTGTTGTCACGCCCGGCCCGCATCGAGTGGCCGTCCATCATGAACGAAAGCTGATCCAGCCCGCCGCCGCGGACGCTCATGCCCGGCTCGATGCCGGCCTGCAGGCTAATTACGTCCTCGACGCTTCCGACCGGCAAATTTTCGATGCTCTCGGCGCTGATGTTGGCGACGTTCGCGGAGATGTCCGGCTTCACGATCGGTTCCGTAGCCTGGACGGTGATCTCGTCGAGTCCGACCGCCTGCTCCCGCATCTCGATGTCGACTTCGCTCGTCAGGTTGATGTTGACGCTGACGTCCTCGATGACCTGCATCGCGAACCCGATGAAGCTGGCCCGAAGGGTGTACGTGCCCGGATTTACGTTCAGGATGACGTAGTATCCGTCGGGGCCCGTCGTCGCGCCCTGCGTCGTCCCGTCGATCACGACGTTGACGCCGGGCAGCGCCTCGCCCGTGGCGACATCGGTCACGACGCCCGCAATCTTGCCTGTCTGGGCCCACGCCGGGGCGGCGGCGAAGACCAGGAGCGTCAAGACGCCGAACAATAGTCGTGATACGTGCTTCATGTTGCTTTCTGTGCTGCTATGAGATCCGAAGACGTGGCCCAAAACTCCTTCCCTGAGGCGAAACGGGCAGCAGATATGATCGCCAGAGGGTAAAGCGAGGTCGATTATTAACAAAAACCATCAATTCCTACCAACATCCTACGAAAATGCTGTAAAACATACAATGTGAAAGGTCAGGAAAAAGCCCGGCCATTTCCCGGCCTGGAGCCGGACTCGAAGGGGCTATTGTACGTGACTGAGACCTCTGGCGCCGCCGAATTGGCCGGTTCTTCAGTGTCCCAGAAGGGTTTTCCGAGCGAAGACGGCGCGATGAGCGCTTGGCTCTCGAATCAGGTCGAATCGGAGGATGCGGACGTCGCGGCGCTGAGGCCCGCGCCCAGGTAGGCCCGTACGTCCGGCCGCCGCTCCCGAAAATCTTCGAGGGCCGCTTCGGTTACCTGCGTTTGCCACAGATAAAGGTCCGAAAGCCGAGGAAGGGTCGCCAGGTGATCGAGCGCGTCGTCGGTGACCGAGGTGCCGTACAGGTTGACGTATTCGAGGTTCGGCAGGTCCTGCAGATGCCTCACGCCGGCGTCGCTTATAGGAGCGAACTGCAGGTAGAGACGGGTCAGATGGGGCATCTCGGAGAGAACGCTCAGAGCCGAGTTCGTGACGCTGCTTCCGCTAAGGTCCAGCCACGTGATCTGCTGTGCCAGCGGAATTAGCTCTTCCATGGCTTCAGCGGAGCCGCCGGTCTCCAGGCGGACGTCCAGAAGATGGAGATCGCGTGCCACGTTCCGCACGCTGAATCCGGATCGATTCAGGCCCGCGATGAGGGTCGAGTCGGCCGGCTCGACTTCGAAGGTGTACAGGATGCTCTTCTGTTCGGGCCGGGGGCCCGCAATACGCACGAGCGCCGTCTCCACCGCCGTCGGAACCTCGTCTACGTCCGCCACCTTCTGATCGAGCGACGCACCATTTGCGATCCACCAGCGAATGAGTTCCGTCTCCCCCACGGTGAGCGGCAGTTCCCCGTCCGGCGGCATGACGTCTTCGTGCTCGAGAGGCAGCGTGACCCGGCGCAGCAGGTCGCTGCTCGACGGACTGCCGGCCGAAACGACCGGGCCCGAATCGCCTCCTTCTTGCAGTCCCTCCGGCGTATCCAACCGGAGACCGCCCCTGGTCTTGGAGGGGCCGTGGCAGTCCACGCAGCGGCGATCGAGAATCGGCTTCACGAGATCGTGGAATATGCGCGCCGAGTCTACGTTCGCTATCTCGTAGCGCCGCCCCGCCGAGATCCCGGCGACGGCCTTGATCGGCGCGGGCATGTACTGCGTCAGATAGGTCGGCCCATGCGTCAGCGATCCCCCCAGATGTCCGGCGGCCAGCAGCAGCGTCACCGTCGCCGCCAACACGGTAGCGTAGATCCGGTAGACGAGCCGCGAACCCCTTCTTTGGTCCAGAACGACGCGCAGGCATGCCGCCGCGACGGCCCCGCTCGCTACGGCGATGCCGATCCACTTGTGGGTGCTCAACAGATCCGGATCGTATCCCCCTTCCATGGAAAGCAGCAACCCCGCAAAGACCGCCAAGGCGGCGCCGATCGCTCCGAGGTAGAGTACGAAGGTGGTGGCATGCCTCAACACGCGGAACGTCCGGAAACGGGCTGATACCAGTTCCAGGATGCCGGCAAGCAGCAGCATGCCGATGGGCAGGTGCACGATGACCGGGTGGAAGCGCCCGAAAAAGAGCATCACGTCCGACGGGGACCCGGAATCCGCGAGCACCAGTCCCATCAGCAGCAATACCAGTGTGAATGAGAGTCCGATGATCGCCCAGACCTCCAGCCGGACCCATCGAACCTGCTTCAACCACGTTAGCGCCTTCTCCATTACTGAGACTCCACCCATTACTACGTTACGATTCGCGCCTCGTCTCGCCGCGCGGCGGGATACGTCCTGTTCGCCTGACGCAGCCAGGCAGCTGATGTGGGTCTGCTGCGGCCAGGATATATCGTCGCGGGATAGCTTCGAGGCAAGGTGTGCCGCCCGTGAAAGACCGCCCGGTTCGGAGAAAGGCTTGAGCAGTTAGAACGGCTCTGCCTCTTTCCATTACGTTCACGCTATGAGATCATCGACCACGTGCCCGTGGACGTCCGTCAGTCGAAAACGTCGGCCCTGATACTTGAACGTGAACCGCTCGTGGTCCACTCCCAGCAATCGCAGGATCGTGGCCTGGAAATCGTGCACGTGAACGGGGTTCTCCACGATGTTATACCCGAATTCGTCTGTCTTTCCATAGACCTGACCGGATTGCACGCCGCCGCCCGCCATCCATATGCTGAAACAACGTGGATGATGATCGCGACCGAAATTCTCACTGGTAAGCTTGCCCTGTGAGTAATTAGTACGGCCGAATTCTCCGCCCCAGATGACGAGCGTATCGTCGAGCAGACCACGCTGCTTCAGATCGGTGATCAGTGCGGCAGATGCCTGGTCCGTGCTCTTCGCCATCGTCTGGATGTCGCGCGGGAGATTATTGTGCTGGTCCCAGCCCTTGTGGTACAGCTGGATGAACCGGACATCCCGCTCGGCCAGACGCCGTGCCAGCAAACAGTTTGCCGCGTACGTACCGGGAGTGCGGGCGTCCTCGCCATAGAGATCGAAGATGTAATCAGGCTCGTCCTCGATACTCATAAGCTCCGGCACGGAGGTTTGCATCCGATAAGCCATCTCATACTGCGCGATCTTCGCCTGAATTTCCGGGTCCTGCACCTCGTCGTGCTGCAAGCGCCCAAGCCGTTTAAGGTAGGCGAGGTGGCGCGCCCGGTCGTCGCCGGTAATTCCCGGCGGATTGTTCAGGTAGAGGACCGGGTTTTTCCCGGACCGAAACTGGGC
>CAZXHQ010000013.1:0-17900 GCA_964640145.1 uncultured Rhodothermales bacterium
ATTCGCAAATACGCTAACATATGAGTGCCGCTGCATCGCGCTCCGCGTCGTTCCGGCGCCTCGCCATAGCGCGGCTATGCACTGCCGTCAGTCGCCCTTCGGGCTCGTGTCGGCGCGCCTAGCGAAGCACGCGCATCAACCCTCATAGTACGTTACCGTATTTCCGAAATGATGGACTTAGTCTGCGCGAGGTCGTCATCGCCGGGCGCCCATGAAGAACGCATTCGTGACCGGAGGCACCGGATTCATCGGGAGTCACCTCGTTGAGGAGCTCCTGCGGCGCGGATGCACGGACGTGCGCTGCCTCGTGCGCGCCGAAGCGAAGTGGCTGGACGGGCTGCCCATCGAGCCGGTTCGCGGCGATCTCTTCGACGAGGAAGTAGTCGCCGAAGCCGTGCGGGACGTCGACTTCGTCTTTCACAATGCCGGCGTGACGCGCGCACGCAGCTGGGAGGCGTTTCATCGGAGCAACGTCGCGGCCACCGGCCAGCTGATGGACGTGATTGCGCGCGTCCGGCCCGACGTGCGCCGCGTAGTCGTCACCAGCAGCCTTGCGGCGGTAGGAGCGTGCACGGACGACGTTGCGACGGAGTCCTCAGAGCTGCGTCCCATCAGCATGTACGGGCGCAGCAAGGCCGAGATGGAGCGGTCGCTTTGCGCCTATCAGGACCGCCTGCCCGTCGTGGTCATCCGCCCCCCCGCCGTCTACGGCCCGCGCGAAGCGGACATCTTCACGTTCTTCAAGACAGTCAAATACGGCATCTGTCCGGTCGTCGGCCGCGTCCATACGCCCGTCCTGAGCCTGGTCCACGTCACCGACCTGGTGCGCGGAATGATCGATGCGGCGGTAGCCGACGGGACCGCCGGCGAGACCTACTTCCTGGGCTCCGAAGCATTCTACTCATGGAACGATGTCAAGGAAGCGGCTACGAAGGCGATCGGCCGGCGTGCGCTGACGATCTCCATCCCCAAGCCGCTGGTAGGGACCGTGGGCGCCGTGGTCGAGTCCGCCGCTCGGTGGACCGGTGCCTATCCGCCCCTGAACCGCGACAAGGCACGGGAGATTCGATACGGATGCAAGAAATGCTCCGTCGAAAAAGCCCAAAGCCACTTCGGGTATAGGGCCCCGACACCCCTCGGGGAAGGCGTCGCGCAGACCATTGCATGGTACCGAGAGCAGGGCTGGCTCTGAATCCATCGAACCGAAAGAAAAGCGATTCGTTGACGATAGGTGAGACCCAAGCACAAGACGCGATACAGACGTGAGTTCGCTCGGATTTAATACCGGCTATATCGAGGATCTGTACCGGCAGTATCTCGATGACCCGGACAGCGTCAGCGAGAGCTGGCGCGACTTCTTCGCCGACTACCGACCCAGTGAGTCGTTTCTGGCCGCCACGGAAGCCCGACCGGGCGGCGCGCCGGTCCCCGAAAAGGTCGTCGTCAAGGCCCGTCGGGAGGGCGGCGACGGGGCCCTGCCCGAACCGGTCACGCCGGCCTCGGCGCCGACGCCATCGGAGCCGGAAACGAAGGTCGAGGGGATCCGCGGTCCGCAGGCCAAGATCGTCGAGAACATGGAGGCGAGCCTCGGCGTGCCGACGGCCACCTCCATCCGGACGATCCCCGTAAAGCTGATGAGCGAAAACCGGCGGCTCATCAATGCCTATCAGCGGTACCGGGGGGGCGAGAAGGTGTCCTTCACGCACCTCATCGCGTGGGCCGTGGTACAAGGCATGCGCCGGTATCCCAACATGAACACGACGTTCCGCCACGATGACGGGACGCCGCAGCACGTGATCCCGCAGCAGGTCAACCTCGGCCTGGCCATCGACATCGAGCGGCGCGGCAAGCGGACGCTACTAGTACCCAACATCAAGGGCGCGGACCGCATGAACTTCGCCCAGCTGCTGGGCATCTACAACGACGTCGTGAAGCGCGCCCGCGACGGGAAGCTCGAGATCTCTGATTTCGAGGGTACGACCGCGACCCTGACGAATCCGGGCATGATCGGCACGACCATGAGCGTCGCGCGCCTCATGCCGGGCCAGGGTGTGATTATCGGCGCGGGCGCGATCGGATATCCGCCCGAGTACTATGCCTATCCGCCCGATGCGGTCAGCAAGGTCGGCATCTCGGAAGTCATGACGATTTCCTCCACGTACGATCACCGCGTCATCCAGGGCGCCGAGAGCGGCGCCTTTCTGTCCCACATCGCGGATCTCCTGCTGGGCCAGCACGACTTCTACCAGGAGATCTTCGAACACCTCAACATCCCATACCAGCCGTACTCGCTGTCGCTCGACTCGACGCCGCAGCTCGGATCCGTCGAGCAGGCCGAAGAGCTGGACATGGTGCACAAGCAGGCGCGCGTGCTTCAGTTCATCCGCGCCTACCGCGTACGCGGACACCTGCAGGCGGACGTCAACCCGCTCGGCTACAACTGGATCTACCACCCCGAGCTCGACCCGTCCCAGTACGGCCTCACCATCTGGGACCTCGACCGCAAGTTCGTCACGGGCGGGCTCAGCGGCAAGGACGAGCTGCCGCTGCGCGAGGTCATCGAGATCGTTCGGGATACGTATTCCCGCAAGGTCGGGACCGAGTACATGCACATCTCGGACCCCACCGAGAAGCGGTGGCTTCAGGAGCGTATCGAGCCGACACGCTGCCAGGAGCCCGTGGCTCCCGAGGCGAAGAGGCGCATTCTGCAGAAGCTCAACGCCGCCGAGGCCTTCGAACGGTTCATCCACACGAAATACATCGGCCATAAGCGCTTCTCGCTGGAGGGCGCCGAGTCCGTCATCCCCATGATCGACTCGATGCTGACAGATGCGGCCGATCAAGAAGTCGACGAGGTGGTGATCGGCATGGCCCATCGCGGCCGGCTGAACGTGCTCGCGAACATCCTCAACAAGCCCTACGAGGCGATCTTTTCCGAGTTTGAGGGCAATATCGATCCGAACACGACGCAGGGGTCGGGCGACGTCAAGTATCATCTCGGGGCGCGCGGCGAACACGAAGCGCCGACGGGCGCCAGGGTGAAGCTGACGCTCGCCTCGAACCCGAGTCATCTCGAGGCGGTCAACCCGATCGTCGAAGGGATGGTACGGGCCAAGCAGGAGCTGCTCCGCACCAAGAACGAAGGGGCGCCGCAGGGGGACTATCTCGATGCCGTGATTCCGCTGCTCGTGCACGGCGATGCGGCTTTCGCCGGACAGGGCGTCGTCACCGAGACGCTCAATCTCAGCCAGCTGCGCGGCTACAAGACGGGCGGCACCATCCACATCATCATCAACAACCAGATCGGCTTCACGACGACGCCGTCGGACGCCCGCAGCTCGACGTACGCGACGGACGTCGCCCGCACGATCCAGGCGCCGATCTTTCACGTGAACGGCGACGATCCGGAGGCCTGCGTCCGCGTAGCCCGCCTGGCGCTCGATTATCGAAACGTCTTCAACAAGGACGTCGTGATCGACATGCTGTGCTACCGCGTCCACGGTCACAACGAGGGGGACGAGCCCACCTACACGCAGCCGCTGCTCTACAAGAAAATCGACGAGAAGCGGTCGCCGCGGAAGCTCTACACGGAGACGCTGCTTCGCCGTGGCGAGATGGACCCCGAGGAGGCCGAGCAGACGCTCGACGATTACCGGGAGCGGCTCCAGGAGGCCTTCGACCGGACGAAAGAGCTGGACTCCAAGGAGGTCATGGAGCGGTTCGACCTGCTCCACAAGCGGAAGACCGAGGCGCCGGAGCTCCAGGAGGTCGATACCTCCGCCACTGAACGGGACCTGGAGGATACGGTGCGCGCTCTGGTCGACCTGCCGGACGATTTCAACGTCCACAAGAAGCTGATCCGGCAGTTCCAGCGCCGCGAAAACCTCTACTTCGAGGAGGAAAAAATCGACTGGGCGTTCGCCGAAGCGCTCGCGTTCGGTTCGCTGCTTCTCGAGAACACCACCGTGCGCATCAGCGGTCAGGACACGCGGCGCGCGACCTTCAGCCAGCGTCATGCCGTCCTTTACGATCAGGAGACCGGCGAGGAGCACATTCCCCTGAATACCATACGGAGCGGACAGGCCAAGCTGCTCGTCTACGACAGCCTCCTGTCCGAGTATGCCGTGGCGGGCTTCGAGTACGGCTACTCAGTCGGAGATCCCTCCGCCCTGGTGCTCTGGGAGGCGCAGTTCGGCGACTTCGCCAACGGGGCGCAGATCGTCTTCGATCAGTTTCTATCGGCGGCCGAGGAGAAGTGGGGACAGCGGAGCAGCCTAGTGCTGCTGCTGCCGCACGGCTACGAGGGACAGGGTCCGGAGCACTCCAGTGCGCGCCTGGAGCGGTTCCTCCAGATGTGCGCGGAGGAGAACATGATCGTGTGCAACTTCACGACGCCGGCGAACTATTTTCACGCGCTCCGGCGGCAGACCCACCGCGACGTGCGCAAGCCCCTCGTGGTGATGGCCCCGAAAAGCCTGCTTCGCCATCCCAAGGTGGTGTCCGTGCCCGACGATTTTACGCACGGCCGTTTTCAGAAAGTGATGCCCTCCGAGGCCGACCCCGGCGCCGTGAAGCGACATCTGCTCTGCAGCGGGAAGGTGTACTACGACCTGATTGAGCGGGAGGAGGAATCCGGGGACGGTTCCGCGGCGATCACCCGCGTGGAGCAGTTCTACCCGTTTCCGAAGGCGGAGCTTCGCGAACAGCTCGAGCGCTATCGTGACGCCGACGTGGTGCTCTGGGTGCAGGAGGAACCGGCCAACATGGGCGGCTGGACGTTCATGCGCTATCGGCTCGACGAGCTTCTGGAAGACATCTACGGCGATTGCAACCGGCGCGTCCGCTACGTCGGCCGGCCTGCCAGCGCCAGTACGGCCACCGGCAGCGCGAAGGTGCACCAGGCCGAACAGGACGAGATCGTCTCCACCGCCCTCGGCGCGTAACGCCGCACAAAAAAAGGCAGCACCCGGCAGGCGCTGCCCCTCGCGTCGTGCGATCGTCCTGCAGAAATGCGCTCTAGTAGTTGCGGGAGTGTCTGCGTGCCATCCGCTCCGCTTTCTCTCGAGCGATCCGGCGCTCTTCCGACGGCTTCGTGAACGACATGTTCGAACGGTAGATACGGAGAACGCGGCTGCGGTTCACTGCACGCTTGAAGCGGCGCAGCGCGCGATCAATCGACTCGTTATCACGAACTTTAACTCCTACAGACAAGGTTCATCCCTCCTTTGTGAATCCAATTCAATGTGCCGCATAACCTACAATGGTAGGCTATGCGCAGTTGAAAAACCATAGGCGCCGTTTTTTGTTTCGGTTCCCCCGGTCCCGCCGTATGTTTCAGCCGTCGCTGCAGGGCGGGTTTATTAGATGCCGATGAAGATACTCCTCGCTACGAGAAACCCCGGCAAGGTGGCCGAGATGCGGGCCCTTCTGTCGGATCTGCCGCTGGAACTCTTTTCCGCAGCCGACCTGGAGGCCGCGCCCGAGGTGGAGGAGGACGCCGACACGCTCGAAGGAAACGCCCGCAAGAAGGCGACGAGGCTGCATGCGTTCTCCGGACTGCCCGCGCTGGCGGACGACACCGGGCTCGAGGTCGACGCCCTCGACGGGAAGCCCGGCGTGCGATCTTCCCGTTTCGCGGGGCCGGACGCCGACGATGCGGCGAATCGCCGCGAACTTCTCGAGCAACTCGACGGCGTCGGCGATCGGTCGGCCCGGTTTCGGACCGTCATCGCATTTATAGATCAGGACGGCATGCATTATTTCGAGGGCATCTGTCCTGGCCGCATCACCACCGAGGAGCGTGGGCGCGGCGGCTTCGGATACGACTCGATTTTCGTGCCGGACGGGTCGGAGCTGACGTTTGCGGAACTCGACGCCGAGCAGAAGAACGAGATGAGCCATCGCGGACGAGCGCTCGGCCTCCTGGTCGATTATCTGGAGGAACGGTTGACCTGAGACCGGATCGCCGCCGTCGCCGAGGGGTTGATTAGAAGTACTTTCAGACGGTCGTCCCCCCTGTTTATGCCCTGCGTATGATAGCCCTCGTTCAGCGCGTCCGAAATGCGTCGGTCGAAGTATCGGGAGAGACGGTCGGTTCGATCGGTGCAGGGATGTTGATCCTGCTGGGCGTGCACGAAGACGACACGGATGAGGAGGCCCGCTGGCTTGCACGCAAGTGCGCCCGTCTGCGCATCTTCGCCGACGAGGACGACCGGATGAACCTCTCCGTCAAGGACATCGACGGGGAGGCGCTGGTGGTCTCTCAGTTTACGCTCTATGGAAGCGTGGAGCGAGGCAATCGTCCTTCCTTCGACGGCGCCGCCGGCCCCCAGCAGGCGGAGGCGCTCTATGAGTTATTCCTCGAGCTGCTCGAGGAGCAGCTCGGCCGGCCCGTGGCAACCGGCCTCTTCGGTGCCATGATGGACGTTCACCTCACAAACGACGGTCCGGTGACGTTCCGGATCGAGCGCGCCGCCGGTGCATAAAGATTCCGGACGGACGGATCTACGCCGGGTTCGGGGAGTGGAACCGACCAGTACGCTGACGCACGCGGGTCGCTGCCTTGCCGATCGTACGGCTCGCTGCTATCTTCGCAGTACGCCCTCCATCGTATCATCGGAAACCGTACGGAAACGCCATGACCGATACACCGACGTTGACACACGTGAATCTCGCAGGCGGCGTGCAGATGGTGGATGTGGGCTCGAAGCCGGATACCGTTAGGACGGCTCTGGCCACCGGACGCGTGCTGCTCGGTGAAGAAGCTTTTCGCGCCGTCAACGAGCAAAGCGTTCGCAAAGGAGACGTGCTCTCGGTGGCGCAGATCGCCGGCATCATGGGTGCCAAGCAGACGAGTAAGTTGATACCCCTCTGCCACGATCTTCATCTGAAGGGCGTGGACGTGGAACTCGCCCTCGAAGAGGACGACCTGGCCGTCGAAATCCGTGCGTATGCCAAGAGCGTCGGACAGACCGGCGTCGAAATGGAGGCCCTTACCGCCGTTTCCATCGCGGCGCTCACCGTGTACGACATGTGCAAGTCCATCTCGAAGGAGCTGCACATCACGGACATCCACCTGATCGCCAAAACGGGCGGCATGAGTGGGGATTATCGGAAGGGCCAGGAGGAGGACGACGAATCGTAGCCGTCCAGCACGCGCCGGACGGGTGCACCCCACCAACACCTCACCGCTGACGAGACCCCACCACCCCTATGGAAGCCCTCTTTACGACCACCGGCCTGCTCGTCATCGCGCTGGTCGTCCTCTTTTTGCTCTTCTTCCTGTACCTGGTGCCTGTGGGGCTCTGGGTGACGGCCTACTTCTCGGGCGTGCGGCTGAAGCTGGTTCGTGATCTGGTGGGGATGCGCCTCCGGAAAGTACCGCCGGCGATCATCGTCAAGCCACTGATCACGGCGCACAAGGCAGGCATCTACGTCGACACCCCGCAGCTCGAAGCGCATTATCTGGCAGGCGGTCAGGTGCAGAAGGTGGTCAATGCCCTCATCTCCGCCGACAAAGCCAACATCGATCTGACGTTCGAGCGGGCGACTGCCATCGACCTGGCCGGACGAGACGTCTTCGAGGCCGTACAGGTCTCCGTCAACCCGAAGGTTATCGAGACGCCCCCGATCTCTGCCATCGCCAAAGACGGGATTCAGGTGCGCGCCATCGCCCGTGTGACCGTTCGGGCCAACATCGAGCGGCTCGTCGGCGGCGCCGGCGAGGAAACCATCATCGCCCGGGTGGGCGAAGGCATCGTATCGACCATCGGTTCGTCGGAGACGCACGCGCTGGTTCTGGAGAATCCGGATTCGATCTCGAAGGTGGTCTTGTCGAAAGGCCTGGATTCCGGCACGGCCTTCGAGATTCTCTCCATCGACATCGCCGACGTCGACGTCGGGGAGAACATCGGGGCGCAGCTGCAGACGGACCAGGCCGAAGCCGACCTTCAGGTTGCTCGGGCGAAGGCCGAAGAACGCCGCGCCTCCGCCGTGGCCCGCGAGCAGGAAATGCGAGCGGCCGTGCAGGAACAGCGGGCCAAGGTCGTCGCTGCGGAGGCGGAGGTGCCCATGGCGCTCGCCGACGCCCTGCGCAGCGGCAATCTCGGCGTGATGGACTACTACAATCTCCGAAACGTAGAATCCGACACCCGGATGCGGGACTCGATCGGCCGTGAAGGAACGGAAGCCGACGAAGAGTAGGCCGAACGCATGCCGAGCGATCGAATGGGCCGCATCGTAGCGTTCTCCACCCTCGGCGCCCTGAACGTGACGCAGGAACTGGCCGGTGCGGTGCTCGCCGACGTGGAGGGCGCCGAGCCGGACGTCGTCGCCGAAGAAACCCTGTGCCTGGTCTCCATGGCTACGGCCCGCGCGGCGGGGGTCGGCCTACGCGAAGACAGCGAGGCGGCCGCATCCGTCGTTCCCGTGCTCACGGATCTGCCCTACGTCTACCGGGACTACCTGGTCGGCGGGGAGATGCTGCGCCGGAGCGATCCAGCCGTCGGGCAGACGGCGGACGAGGTCTACCGGCGCCTCCAGCGGAAGCACGAGTTCTACCGGGTCCATCTCCCCGAGAATCGGTTCCCGGGCGACAAGACACTGGCCGACAAGATGGCTCTCTGGATGGGCCGTATCAGTCCGCCGAAGCTGCCCGAAAACCCCACCGAACGCCTGTCGAAGCTGGGGCTGGTCGAGCCGCTGCTTACGCATCTCAAGCTCGTGCTGGCGTACTGTCGGAAATCCTTGGATCGTTAGGCGGTTTTGGGCCGGTTCGACCGTTCGGCAGTCGCCAGCTGGCGGTTTCTCGATCATCACGTCGGCGGCGACGAAACCCCTAACCGTCAACCGTCAACCGTCAACCGCCAACGGACTAACTTTCCGATGGGGGCAGGCGAGTTATCCTCACCAGATCGATGCGATTTGTCGTGGCCTTAAGCACGTCGAATCGGTAGCCGTCGAACCCGAACTGCTCCTGGGGACGGGGAATGGAACCGATGCGCTCGAGCAGGTAGCCGGCGATGGTTTCGTAGTCTCCTTCAGGAAGGTCGATGTCGAACCGGTCGCGCAGCTCGTCCGTATCGACGCGGCCGCTGGCGATAAAGCTGGTTTCACCGGTCTGGCGGAGCACTTCCGTCTCCGTGTCGAACTCGTCCTGAATATCGCCGAAGAGCTCTTCCAGAAGGTCTTCGCGCGTGACGATGCCGGCCGTGCCGCCGTATTCGTCGATCACGATGGCCACGGACGTGTTGGTCGAGAGAAACTCCCGCAGCAGATCCTTGGACCGCTTGGATTCCGGGACGAACTTAGCCGGACGCATCATCTCCTGCAGAGAAGCAGGCTCGTCGAACAGGTCGTACGCGAACACCATCCCGACAATGTTGTCGATGTTGTCCTTGTAGACCGGCAGTTTCGAGTGCCCCGTGTCGATGAATCGCATCAGAAGCTCTTCGACAGGCAGCCGCTCCTCGACGGCCTCGATGTCCGTTCTGGGCACCATCGACTCCTTCACGCGGATGGTATTCATGGCGAAGACGTTCGAGAGGAGTTCACTCTCTTCCTCGTCGAGCTCGAGTTCGCCGCTGGCCTTGCTCTCCTGGATGATCACCTCGAAATCGCGGCGCATGAACTGCGCGAACACGTCGGCTTCCACCCGAAAGAGACGAACGAGGAGCGAGGCCGCGCCGGCGGCGACCTTGACCATGGGAAGCAGAACGTAGTAGGAGATGCGCAGCGGAACGGCGAGGAAGAAGACGGCCTGATTCGCGACCTCGCGCATCAGTGACTTGGGCAGGATCTCGCCGAAGATCAGGACGAGCATGCTCGCGATGACGGTCTGCGTGGCCAGGACCGACACTTCGAGAGATCCTCCCGTCAATTCCGCCGCCCGATACAGGTTTTCGAGAGGCGGATTGAGGTAAATGGCCGTCAGCGTCGAATAGACGACCAGCGCGATGTTGTTGCCGACCAGCGTGGTCGTCAAGAACGTCGACGGGTTCTGGAGGAAGTCGCGGACGATCGGACCGACGACGCCCTCTCTGCGGGCGAGTACCTCGACGCGGAGGCGGTTGGCCACCACGAAGGCGATTTCCGAGCCCGAGAAGAAGGCGCTCAGCACGAGCATCAGGACAATGATCGCGAACTCCATTGATCAGGCAGCCTCAGGCCGAGATCTTTCGCATGGCGGGAGCACGGTCACCGGCCTTCAAACGCTGGAGACCGGCGCTCCAGGAAGGCGTCGACGCCCTCTTTGAAGTCTTCCGTGGCGCAGCACTGGCCGAAAAGGGTCGCCTCGTACCGAAGCCCCTCGTGGAGTGGGAGGTCGCTGGACTGAATGGCATCGAGGACCATCGAGAGCGCCATGGGAGCTTTCGACGTCATCAATGCCGCGAACTCTCGGGTTCCTTCTATCAGGCGCTCGGCGGGAAAGACGCGGTTGACCAGGCCGACCTCGTGGGCTCGCTGCGCGCTCACCGGCTCGCCGGTAAGTATCATCTCGGTCGCGATACCCCGGCCGACGATGCGCGGAAGACGCTGCGTGCCTCCGTAGCCCGGAATAATACCCAGATTGACCTCCGGTTGTCCTAAGGTCGCCTCCTCGGAGGCCGTCCGCAGGTGGCAGGCCAGCGCCAGCTCGCAGCCGGCGCCCAGGGCGAAGCCGTTCACGGCGGCGATGACGGGCTTTCCGAGGCTCTCGATGCGATTGAAGACGGCCTGGCCGCGCAACGCGAAGCGGTGACCGTCCGTGGCCCCGAGGCCCCTGAACTGAGAGATGTCGGCCCCGGCGACGAAGCTCCTCTCGCCCGCCCCCGTGATGATGACGGCCTGCACATCCTCGTCGCGTTCGGCTTCCATGACGGCTTCTTCGAGCTCATCCAGGGTGGCCTGTGCGAGCGCGTTCAGCTTGTCCGGCCGGTTGATGGTGAGGAGGGCGAGGCCGTCGTCGACGTCGTAGAGAAGATGCGCAGCGGTCATAAGACGGGATGCCGGTCGGGCGCGTGCTCAATGGCGCGAGCGAGAACGATGCGAGGGAGACTCCCGGTCCTGTTCCTCGTACGTGTCGACGTCGCGCAGCAGGTCCGCCGCAGGTGCAAACACGTCCTCGATCTCCTGGATGGCGGCCTCCGTCTCCTCGACTTCGGTCAGGAGCGTATCGAGCTGGAAGGTGATCTCTTCGGGGTTTCGGAGCGTAAGCGACTGCTCGTGGATGTATTTCACCACGTCCTCGATCGTCTCCAGCTGCGCTTCGATGATCTCCAGGTTCTCGCTGCTTTTCTTGAACCGCTGCAGGCGCTGCTCGAGAATGTGCAGCCTGCGTTCCTTGATGGACCGGACCTTCGCGGAGTCGTCGGCCATATCTTCCCGGAGATGCGCGATGGCCTGAACGACTTCGCTCTCAGCGCCGCTCTGGTTGGTGTACTCGTAGCGTTCTTTCTGGTAGAGCAGGTTCAGATACGAATCGAGCAGGCCGTCGATCTTATCCAGATGGCTGTCGAGCAGCCCCTGGCTGGCGTAGCTGAGCTTGCGGTAGTTCGTCGAGATATCCTTCTCCAGCTTCCGCAGGCGGGCGTAACGGCGCTGGCTCGTCTTGGTCAGAAGCTGAAAGATCTCCTTCTGGGAGGGCGGCTTGGCATGTTCGGCGGCGCGGCGCGATCGGACGGCCCTGCGGAAGCGGTCGTTCCGCGGGACCACGCCCAGATACATCAGCTCGAGCGCGGCCGTCATGATCAGCGTGAGATTAAACCACGGCTCGGACCCGCTCAGAAAAAAAGCGACGAGCATGGCCATGATCAAGAACCCGAGGTTGATCGGGTTCAGGAAGGCCTCCTTCGTGTAGTTAATCTCGAAGTCGTTCATGTACTGCTGCACGTTCGGTGGCGCCGGTCGGCCGGGAGACCGGTCGGGGACGGGTGAGGGCGCTACATCCTCCCGATCGTCTTGTCCGGTCGATCCTCCCGGTCCATCGTAGGGTTTACGGCTGCTCCGTCGCCCGGCTTGAAATCGGAAGCGCGTGCCGGCGGGCGACCCGCCAGACGATCCTCGGGTGGACCGGACTCCATGGACGATTTCAGCGCGTCGACGAGCGCTCGAGCCCGCGCACGCCGCAGGTCTTCATCCAGCGCTCCTTCGGGGGCCCTCTCCGAATCGAGAGCCAGTTCGAGGCGTGCCTCCTGCTTCGCCGTTTCCATCGCGAGGCGGTCGACCGCGTCCTGCTGCGCCTCCAGGGCGTCCTCGGACGAGCGGCGGACGGCTTCGAGGCTGGACCGGATCTGCTTCCGACGTTCCAGCATGCGGACCGCCTTCTTGAGCTCCTTCAGCTTCTTCAGATGCTCTTTTTCGGCCTCTTTATACTGCTCGTATTCTTCCGGCGTCATGGTCTCGGTCGTGCTGTTTTTCACTAATCAGTCCTCGTACGCCGCTTGCCGATGGTTTTCGAGGCGTCCTCGGGTGCCTGTTCCGGCAGCTCGACGCGCTCGGACGCCTCCTCTTCGGGAGCCTCCGCCATCCCCATCTCGAGCTTGAACTGCTTTACAAGCTCTGCCGCGCGGATCTTTTCGGCATCCTCCTCGATCTGAAGGGCCTCGCTGTCGACGGAATCCAGCGCCAGCTCCATGCGGGCTTCATTGCGGGCCGTTTGCTCCTGGATGCGCGTGATCATTTCATCGTGCGTCTGATCGATGCCCGCGACCTCGAATTGTTCGAGCGTATCGGCCACCTTCGCCTGCCACTTGGCGCGTTCGTGTTCGCGTAGCGCGTTCTTGGCTTCCGCAATCTTGCGGTCCTTTTCTCGCATGAACGTCTTCTTCACCTGGATGGCCTTGTCGTATGCGGCCGAGGCGTATTTGAGCTGCTCGCGCGTCCGCCCCAGCGACTCGCGTGCCTTCTCCAGATTCAGCGCGTACTGCTGCGCGATGTCGTCCCGCTCGGCCTGAATGGCCGACTTGACGCGCGCCGTGAGGTGCTTGACTTCCTCTTCGCCCCGCTTCATCTCCTTCTGGAGCATGATCACGTTCGCCTTCACGGTGGCGATGTTCTCGTTCATTTTGGGGACCTGGTCGTTCAGCTCACGGATATTCTGTTCCAGGATGAGCCGAGGATCCTCCATGGCGGAGATGGCGCCGCCGAAAATCGATCGTATGAATCTCGAAAACCGGGTCCAGACAGACATGATAGGCCAGCGATGTGTGTACAGAGGCTTGACGTCAATATAAAGGTTCCATCCCGTGTAACGAATGCGCGTCCAGGAAGATGCAGGCCCGGCTCAGCACCGGCCCTGCCAGGCCGCATCCGCATAGCGGTCGACGAGCCGCGTCGCCGGCGGCGGAACGCGGTCGTCGCGGATGTCGAATGCTCCGGCGACGGCGCTGCGAAATGCCTCCAGCGCGTCGTCACGCTGCGTATAGAGACGCGCCAGCGACTCCCCATGCCGGACGGCGTCGCCGGGCGTCTTCTCGAGCACGACGCCGGCAAGGGGGTCTACGGCGTCTCCTTTTCGCTGCCGCCCGGCGCCCATGGCCGCCGCCGTACGGCCGACGGCAAGCGCGTCTATCGACGAGACGTATCCCGAATGCTCGGCCGGCACCTCACCGGCCGGCGTATAGCCCTCCACCGCGTCCGGATGCTCCAGGACGGATGCGTCGCCGCCCTGATGCTCGACCATCCGGCGAAAGGTCCCGAAGGCGCGGCCGGAGGCGACCGCCTCTCGGGCCATCGCGTTTGCGTCGTCGGCCGAGGCCGCCCCGTCGCCGAGCACGATCATTTCGGCGGCGAGCGTATAGCTGATCTCCATCACGTCCGCCACGTCGGCTCCCTGCAGGCACTGGACGGCCTCGACCACCTCCGGCCAGTTCCCGGCCGAGCGGCCGAGCGGGGCGTCCATCCGCGTTATCCAGGCGACCGTGCGCGTCCCCATACGCTCGCCGATATCGACGAGCGTCTCGGCCAGCTGTCGCGCGGCCACTTTTTCCTTCATGAAGGCGCCGCGTCCGCATTTGACGTCCAGCACGAGCGCGTCGATCCCTTCTGCCAGCTTCTTGCTCATGATGGACGATGCAATGAAGGGGATGAAGTCGACCGTGCCGGTCACGTCCCGCAACGCGTACAGGGCCTTGTCGGCCGGAGCGATCTCGGCCGTCTGTCCCGCTATGACGAGGCCGATCTCCCCAATCTGCCTGCGATAGGCTTCGGTGGTAAGACCCGTCTGAAATCCGGGAATAGCCTCCAGCTTGTCGAGCGTGCCGCCTGTGAAACCCAGCCCCCGACCCGAAATCTTCGGCACGTGCACGCCGCACGCCGCCACGATGGGCGCGAGAACGAGCGATACCTTGTCGCCGACGCCGCCGGTGGAGTGCTTGCCGACTTTTCGGCCGGGGATATCGGCCAGATCGATCCGGATGCCCGAGCTGAGCATGGCATCCGTCATGGCGATGGTTTCGGCGCCGGACAGGCCGCGCAGAAAAGCGGCCATGAGAAAGGCGCTCATCTGGTAGTCTGGCACGCGGCCCGCCGTGTACGCGGCGACGAGATCGCGGATGGTTTCGGGAGCCAGCTCGCCTCCGTCGCGCTTGGCGACGATGACGTCGACCACATTCAGATCGGCCATTTCTTCCGGACGTCCCTTGCCGACGGATGAGACAAAAAAGGCGACCTGTCGGGACAGGTCGCCGGATCAGCGCCTCGAGAGCCGGGTCAGCCCTCGCTTTCCTCGTCGTCCTTCTTGATCCCGTAACGCCGTCTGAACTTCTCGACGCGTCCGGCCGTGTCGACGTACTGACGCCGGCCCGTATAAAACGGATGGTTCGTCGAGTCCACCTCGGACTCATAGACCTCCCTATTCATGGTGGACCGCGTCTCGAACTCGGTACCGTCGGCCAGTCGCACCTTGATCGTCTTATATTCCGGATGGATGTCCTTCTTCATCGGTATAAAAACTTTGGTCGGGACCGCTGCAGCAGTGGAAAACGGCTTCACCAGGCGGCGGTTCCCCCGTGGTGGCACGCCCGGCTTTCAGCCGTCAGACCGTTTTCCCCACCAGCCTCTCCAGACTATTGACGAACGCCTCCGCCTCGGCCAGGATCGACTCGGCGTCCGCTTCGCTGACGGCGAACTCGTGGGCGAAATCGCCCATCTCCTGCAGCTCGGCGCCGCGCTGCAGCACGTCGGCGGCGCGGCCGGGCAGCGGGCCGTCTTCCACGAAACGGCTGACGAACGCGGAGCGAATGCTCTGCTTCGACGGGAGGTCGCTGGTCTCGCGCAGGAGGGCCGCCTGCGCCGCGTAGAACATGGCGAAGTACGCCCGGGATGCGGTCGAGTCGTAATCTTCGAGCTCGAGCAGCACGGCGGCGCTCCGCAGGTACTTCTGCGCCTTCTTCAGCAGCGCGTCGATCGAATGGGCCATGGGGGTCACGCGTCGTTCCGGACGGAACCTTTCAAACTATTTACCGGGGCGCCGCGGAACCGTGACGAACGCAATACGGCTGCAGGCGTGGAGCCCTTTCGCCGGGTACGTTCGACGCGTGAGATTGCTCGGCTCGCGGCCTTGGCGCACCAGACGTGCAGCCCGGACGATCATGCAAGCTGCCGCTCGATCTGCTCGATCGAGTCGCGGAGCTCGGCCGCGCGCTCGAAGTCCAGCTCTTCGGCGGCCTCCAGCATCTCGCTGCGCATCTGTCTGACGAGGTCCCGCTTCTGGTCGTCGGTGAGATGCTTCACGACGGGATCCACCACCGGGCCGAGCTGCTCCGGACCGCTGTAGGCGCGGGACGAAGGGCCGCCGTACTCGCCCCGCTGCTCCGCGATGATCGTGCCCCGCATGATATCCTCGGGCGATTTGTAGACGGTCGTCGGCATGATCCCGTGCTCCTCATTGTAGGCGAGCTGGATCTCGCGGCGGCGTTCGGTTTCCTCCATCATGCGCCGCATGGACCCGGTCACCGTGTCCGCATACATGATGATGCGGCCTTCGACGTTGCGGGCAGCGCGCCCGGCGGTCTGTATGAGCGACCGCTCGCTCCGGAGGAACCCCTCCTTGTCGGCGTCGATGATGGCCACCAGCGACACCTCCGGCAGGTCGAGGCCTTCTCGCAGCAGGTTGACGCCGACCAGGACGTCGAAGTGGCCCAGGCGAAGGTCGCGTAGTATTTCGACCCGCTCGAGGGCGTCGATGTCGGAGTGCATGTAACGGACGGCGACGCCGTAGGAGGCCAGGTAGTCGGACAGGTCCTCCGCCATGCGCTTCGTTAGCGTGGTGACGAGCGTGCGTTCGCGGCGGTGCACGCGGCGGCGGATCTCTTCGAGCAGATCGTCGATCTGGTTCTCCGTCGGCCGCACTTCGACCTCGGGATCCGGCACGCCCGTAGGCCGGATGATCTGCTCCACGAATACGCCGCCCGTCTTTTCCATCTCGTAATCACCGGGGGTGGCCGTTACGAACATCACCTGGTCGTGCTCGGCCTCGAACTCCTCGAAGGTCATCGGACGGTTGTCCAGCGCCGAGGGCAGTCGAAAGCCGTGTTCTACGAGCGTCAGCTTGCGGGCGCGGTCGCCGTTGTACATGGCGCGTACCTGCGGCAACGTGACGTGGCTCTCGTCGATGATCAGGAGCGCGTCGTCGGGAAAGTAGTCGAACAGGCAGTACGGGCGCTCACCGGGTGCGCGACCGGAGAGGTGGCGCGAATAGTTCTCGATGCCGGAGCAGTAGCCGATCTCCTTGATCATCTCGATGTCGAAGCGCGTGCGCTGCTCGAGCCGCTGCGCCTCCAGCAGCCGCCCGTCGTTGCGCAGCACGGCGAGCCGCCAGCGCAGTTCTTCCTCGATGCTCTCGATGGCGCCCGCCAGCTTGTCCTTGGGCGTTACGAAGATCTTGGCGGGATAGACGGTGAGGAAGTTCTCCTCGCGCATCGTCTTGCCGCTGACGGCCTCGAACACGCTGATCTTCTCGACGTCGTCTCCCCAGAATTCCACGCGGTAGGCGATCTCGTCGGCATAGGCCGGGAAGATCTCCACGACGTCGCCGCGGACGCGAAACGTGCCCGGGGCGAATTCTACGTCGTTGCGGACGTAGTAGATGTTGATGAGACGGTGGAGGAGGTCGTTGCGAGGAATCTCCGTACCCTGCTCCACCTGTACGATCTCCGATTTGTACTCGTCCGGCGAGCCGAGTCCGTAGATGCACGAGACGCTGGCGACCACGATCACGTCGCGGCGCCCCGAGACGAGCGAGCTGGTAGCGCTGAGACGGAGACGGTCGATCCGCTCGTTGATCGACATATCCTTCTCGATGTACGTGTCGGTCGGGACGACGTACGCCTCAGGCTGGTAGTAGTCGTAATAGGAGATGAAGAACTCGACCGCGTTGTCGGGGAAGAACGACTTGAGCTCGGCGTAGAGCTGTGCGGCGAGCGTCTTGTTATGGCTCATGATCAGCGCCGGCCGTCCCAGACGCTGGATGACGTGGGCCATGGTGAAGGTCTTGCCGGTACCGGTGGCGCCCAGCAGCGTCTGATACGGATCACCCCTCTCCACGCCCTTCGTCAGCTCCTCGATGGCACGGGGCTGGTCGCCGGTAGGCTCGAACTGCGACGTGAGCTTGAAGACGCTGTCGGTATCGACCGTGGCCATAGGGGGAGCATTGAGAGGTGGCGTCGAGGTGTCCTTCCTGACTACAGGGATTCTCGCATGTTCCGTCGTCAGGCCGTGTGCTCTCGCCGGGCGGAGCGGTCCCGCGCGAGCTCCTCCTCCAGCACGGCCAATCGCTCCTGCAGCGCGTCCTGTTCATGCCGGAGCGCCTGCCGGGCGGCGCGCATCTCGTCGAGCTCGCGGCGCAGCGCCTCGGCTTCGTCGTGCGCGCGGCTTCCGTCCCTGACTGCGATGAGCCGGAGCCTCAGCCGACGCGCCTCAGT